>JBFZEF010000403.1:0-17017 GCA_041307045.1 Halioglobus sp. | reverse complement strand
CGCCGTTGATGCCCAGGCGCTCAAGGGTATCGGCAGGGACGGTTTCTACCACCATGCCCAGGCGGCCTCCCTCGCCGACACCGGTTTCGCCGCCGGCGAGACTGTAGCTGTCATCCGCCGCCAGGCCCCCGACCTTGACCTTCAGGGTCTTCTGCTTCCCGTCGCGAACCAGCGTCATCGGCACCACGGTATCCGGCGCCACCAGGCCAACCACATGGGGCAGGTCGGCAGATGCGGGAATGTCCTCGTCGCCAAACTTGATGATGACGTCACCGGGCTCTAGTCCGGCCTTGTCGGCCGGTCCGCCTTCCGCCAGCTGCACCACCAGTGCGCCTCGCGGCCGATCCAGCCCGAAGGATTCCGCCAGGTTCTTGTCGACGTCCTGGATCGTCACTCCCAGCCAGCCCCGGGTCACACGCCCTTCCGCCTTGAGCTGGTCCACGACATTGCGCACCACGCTGACCGGGATGGCAAAGGAAAGCCCGATGGAACCACCGCTGCGAGTGAATATCTGCGAGTTGACGCCAACCACGTCCCCGTCCAGGTTGAACAGGGGTCCGCCGGAATTGCCGGGGTTGATGGCGACGTCCGTCTGTATAAACGGCACATAGTTTTCATTGTTTTCGGTGGGCAGGCTGCGACCCTTGGCGCTGACGATGCCGGCGGCGACCGAGTAGTCGAGACCAAACGGCGACCCAATGGCCAGCACCCACTCGCCCACCTCGAGAGCGTCCACCTCCGCGAGGCTCAGGGCGGGCAGGCCCGTGGCGTCAACCCGCAGCAGGGCCAGGTCCGAACGGGGGTCGGTGCCTATCACTTCGGCGTCGAATTCACGGCGATCACTCAGGCGGACGAGGACGCTGTCCGCCCCCTCGACCACATGGTTGTTGGTGACGATATAACCATCGGTGGAGATGATAAAGCCGGAACCCAGGCCCATTCTCTCCTGCTGGTTGGGCGGTCCTTCGCGTTGTTCAAAAAAACGGCGCAGGTATTCGGGCATCTGTTCCATATCGGGATGGCCCTGGATATTTCCGGGGCCGCTCTGCTGCACCAGGATTTTTACCACCGCAGGGGAATTCTGCCGCACGATCTCCCGGAACTCGGGAAGCGTTGATGCGGATACCGGGAAGGACATCACTACTGCGCAGGCCAGCAACACCAGGCTGCACACACGACTCATTGCATTCATAACAGGGGTCCAATCTACCAGGGGTTGAAGACATTTCGAGGAAAAATACTGCTGCCAAATAGTCGCGCCGGCGCGTCAGAGCGCGTGCACCGGGAGCCTGGCTCGGGCCAGGATCTCCAGTAAAACGGGTTGCAGGGCGGGGTCGTCGCTATGACGCCGGGCGTGCCAACGAACCAGGCCAAATCCCAGCAACAGGCCGGCCACAGCCCCGCCAACGGCGACCGCCTCCGCCGCCCCGGGCAGGAAGCCGGATCCCGACGCAGCGCCGGCCAGCATCAGCAGTAAGGGTAACATATAGACCACTGCCGAACCCCGCAGGATGACCTGCTCCGGAATTCCGATACGGACCTGGTCGTCGATCGCGCAACTACCAGGGCTGATGCTTCCCGGCAACACGCGCACGTAACCCGTGCGGCCATCGGCAATTCGATTGAGCAGGCCATGGCCACAGCCCTTGTTCGCGGCGCAACTGCCACAGGTGCTCTGGCGAATGGTCTCAACCCAGACAGCCTCCCGATCCACGGCCACCACCCGTCCAGTTTCAACCAGCATATCAACGCTGCTCCCTGATCGAGTCGGCTACCATACGGGCGGTATTGAGCGGCACTTCCCCGATAACCGTGACCAGTACCGGAATACCGGACATGTGCATGCCGCGGGTATAGGAGACAGTGCCGCCGCTGCGGACCACCCCCTCCCCCGGCCGGATATCCTCGCTCAACATCTCCAGGAACACGGAAAACACCGCCAGTCCGTCTGTGTAGGTCCTGCGCTCGCTGACCGGCGTGACCAGATCGGTGGCGGTAAAGCCGTCGGGCACCCAGTCTACCGACCAGCCCGGACTGCCGCCGCCGGCTACCAGGGTGCGGGTCTCATTCTCCGGGTGATGGGCCTGGTGCACCAGCCGGGCGCCACCGTCCTGCGCGGTGGCGACGCCGTAGGCGATGCTGGCAAACTGTAACTTTTCAAGAATCTCGTCACCGCGACCAAGCGTCAGGCTCTTCAATAACAGGCCGGTTTCGCTGTCCAGTTCCATGATATAGCCGTAGCGGTACATATCCCGGGGCTCGATGCGCAGCCGCATCGACTGGCGACCGGCTACCAATTCGCCCTCGGCCAAACTGAAGCGGTAGTATTGTGCGACCCCGCAGTCGCCGGCCTGCAACCGCGCTCCCAGCCGCAGCAACTGGTGTCCCGGGTGAATGCAATCCAGGGGGTGGTCGGTGCGCACCACTTCGGCCCCCTGCCCGGTCAATCCGGTGATCCGCTCGGTGACCAGGCCGTCGGCGACGGAATGGGAGACCGCCATCGCCTGCATCTCATCACCTCGCTGCAGGGTGACCACGCCGTGGTAGCTCACCTCCTGCAGGCTCCTGGACATTCTCTCCAGCCAGGCCATGGCGTCCACGTCGGCAACAGGGCAGGCCGCCGCGGTGACCGGCGCAGCTGCGGGCAGGGCCAATACGCCCAGCAACATGGCTGTGACGCAGCGCCGGATTTTTCCGCACTGAAACCTCAAGCCAGGATCACTCCTCGATGCGCGGCACGCGGGCAAAAGACACCAGGCCACTGGGTGAATTGAGCGCGGCGTGTTCGGCATGCTGCTGTGTATAGCGGTTCAGGCGCTGCCTGGCGAGTTCCTGGTAGGCGATCCGGGTTGCAGGCTGCAACACAGGAACGCTCTGGGTGCCGTAGCTGGCCTGCACGGAGGTAGCGCCGAGGCTGTTCACCAGGCCGACCGGGGAGGCACTACTGGCGACCGCCTGGCGGCTGTAGTTGGCGGCCTCCATCTGGGCCAGCTGCTGCCCCCCGAACACCACCACAGCGGCGACCGAGGCCGCTACCGCCAGGCTCGCGAGGGGCCGCAGAAACCGCTGCCGGGGCGAGACCGCACCATACCCGAGTCCCGTCACGGCTTCCCGGACTCGTGCCGAAACGTCCAGCTCCAGGTGCGCGGGGTACTGTCCAGCGGCCACAGCGCGCACCAGGTTGTAGCGAACCCAGGTTCGCCGCAGTTCGGGATCACCGGCCATTCGTGCCAGCACCCGTTCCAGTTCCAGTTCGTTGGCCTGTTCATCCAGCAGCGCGGACAGGCTTTCTCGCATCAATTCACTCATAGCAGGTCTCCCTCGCAAACCGGGGTACTTCTCGCCGGCGCCGCCAGACTCAATCGGGTCGCGCACAACGCAGCGGCGTTGACATCAATAATTTCCATCCATTTGTTCCCTGACCTGGCTGTCTATGGCCTCACGGGCGCGGAAGATCCGCGAGCGCACCGTGCCAACCGGACAATCCATAATCTCGGCGATGTCCTCGTAACTGAGACCATCGAATTCGCGTAAAGTTACCGCCGTTCGCAAATCTTCCGGCAACTGGCTGATGGCCCGTTCCACCACCGCTTTCAACTCGGCGCCGAACAGGGCATTTTCAGGGGTCTCGATGTCGTGCAGCAAAGCCCCGCCCCCGTAATACTCAGCATCCTCGACATCAACATCTGTACCGGGAGGGCGCCTGGAGCGCGCAACAAGGTAGTTTTTGGCGGTATTGATGGCGATTCGGTAGAGCCAGGTGTAAAACGCGCTCTCGCCCCTGAACCCGGGCAAGGCGCGATACGCCTTGATAAACGCCTCCTGAGCCACATCCTGGATCTCGTCCGCATCGCGAACATAACGACTGATCAAGCTAAAAATCCTGTGCTGGTACTTGAGCACCAGCAGGTCGAACGCTCGCGAATCGCCCTTCTGTACCCGGGCAACCAATTGCTGGTCGGTCGCTGTGGCAGTCAAGCCCTGTATCCCTCCATGATCCTCGGCATCACTGCCACGCCTGAATCCAGGCATCTGCAAGGACAGAGCGTGGGACACACAGCAACCCAGCTGCGACAACCAAAGTGCCGGCCATAGGACGCATGGATATTGATAAAGTTCCGCAACAGGACAATTCCTTATTCGACGCGAGCTCGTATATACTCGCCTGCGGCGATGCAACTAAAGCTAAGTCTTTGACTGGCATCATATAATTCACCTTCCTACTCAGCAAGCACAACGCTCTATGACCACCCATCATATCCACGACGTGCTCGTCATCGGTACAGGTGCCGCCGGGCTCAGCCTGGCCCTGCATCTGCCGCCACAGTTGCGGGTGGCGGTGGTGTGCAAATCACAGCTGAACGAGGGCTCAACCTATTGGGCCCAGGGCGGCATGGCCGCGGTGCTGCATAACAGGGATACCGTGAACTCCCACGTGGAAGATACCCTGGCCGCGGGCAGCGGACTGTGTCGAAGAGAGGCTGTGGAGTTTACCGTAAACAACAGCCGCCGTTGTGTGGAATGGCTGGTTGCGCAGGGCGTGGACTTCGACCTGCGGGAGGACCAGGCCAGTGTCGAGCAGCGTGAATTTCACCTGACCATGGAGGGCGGCCACAGTCACCGGCGGATTATCCACGCCGCCGATCGCACCGGCAGCGCGATCTCCGAGGTTCTTACGGAGAAAGTGCGGCAGGCGCCCAACGTTGAACTGTTCACCCGGCGTGTCGCGGTAGACCTGGTGGTGCAGGGTGGCCGTTGCCAGGGGGCCTATATCCTCGACCGGGAGAACGACCGGGTGGAGCTGTTCCAGGCCCGGGCGGTGGTGCTGGCCACCGGCGGCGCCAGCAAGGTCTACCTCTATACCAGCAATCCCGACGGCGCCACCGGCGACGGCATCGCCATGGCCTGGCGCGCCGGTTGCAGGGTGGCCAACCTCGAATTCAACCAGTTTCATCCTACCTGCCTGTACCACCCGAAGGCGAAGTCATTCCTGATCACGGAGGCCATCCGCGGTGAGGGCGGCAAACTGTTATTGCCGGACGGGACCCGTTTCATGGATCGTTTCGACCCCCGGGGCGAGCTCGCGCCAAGGGATATCGTCGCCCGGGCCATCGACCATGAAATGAAGCGCCTGGGTGCCGACTGCGTCTTCCTGGACATCTCCCACAAGAGTGCAGAGTTTCTGCAGAGCCATTTTCCAACCATCATGGCCCGCTGTGCCGAGTTCGGCATCGATATCTGCCGGGAGCCTATACCCGTAGTGCCTGCCGCGCACTACACCTGCGGCGGGGTAGTTGTCGACACCCGCGGCCGCACCGACCGCGCCGGCCTGTACGCCATCGGCGAAACCTCCTGCACTGGCCTGCACGGGGCCAACAGGATGGCGAGCAATTCCCTCCTCGAATGTATCGTCTATGCCGAGTCCGCGGCCAGGGACATCGCCGCGACCCTGGCGGGAGTTGCCGCACCGGCGCCCGCCCCGGCCTGGGACGAAAGCCAGGTGACTGACTCGGATGAAGACGTGGTGATCTCCCACAACTGGGACGAGCTGCGCCGTTTCATGTGGGACTATGTGGGCATCGTGCGCACCGACAAACGCCTGCAACGCGCCATGCACCGGGTGCAGCTGCTACAGGCCGAGATTGCCGAGTACTACGGCAACTACAAGGTAGGCAACGACCTGCTCGAACTGCGCAATCTGGCTATGGTGGCGGAACTGATGATTCGCTGCGCAATCTCCCGCAAGGAGAGCCGCGGCCTGCACTACACCCTGAACTACCCCGGATTGCTGACCGAGGCGGTGGACACCGTACTCACGCCTCCCGACTCAGCGCTCCAGGCTGATGCGGACACGCAGGCCCCGTAGCTGTTCCCCGGGCGCACTATCCGCAAAGAGGAATACGGACCCGCGCCGCACACTCGCCGCCTCGGTCCAGGCCAGATAGACAACCCAGGGCAGGCAGGTGCTGGCACGGCTGAGGCTGATGCAGCGGCTGCTCGAGCGTCGCTCCAGGCTCCACTCGCCCCGCTGCCAGCTGATGCAGGTCCCGGCATGGCGCTGGCGGGCCAGTCGCCAGCAGGCGAGGATGACTGGCAACAGCAATACCAACGCCAGCAACGGGTAACCGCGCAGCGACAGCCGATACAGGCTGCAGGCCGCCAGCAGGCAAAACAAGCAGTGCAATCCACGATAGATCCGCGACTCAGCGATCACCAGGCGCAGCGAGGGTGAATTCGAGTACCTTGCTGACAATGGCGCGCAACTCCTCATCATCGGGTCGTTCGCGCCGCAGGAACCAGGCGAACAGGTCCTGGTCCTCGCAGCGCAGCAGTTGCTGGAACCGCAGCCGGTCGGCCTCATCGAGTGTGCTGTAGCGTTCGACCACGAAGGGTTCCAGCACCAGGTCGAGCTCCAGCATGCCGCGCCTGCTGGCCCAGCGCATGCGATTGATTTCCTCCCTGGGTATCATGCTCATCATGGCAGTCCTGCGCCTCACCAAAGGCGGCCAGTATAGCGTCAATTGCAGTCGGCTACCCAGGCAGCTCCCCGCTAGTACTGACAGCGGGGACGGCAAGCCCTATGATTGACCTCCCCCAAGGCAAGGGACGCATTTTTTGAGCTGCTACTACACCATGCTGGGTCGCGAGGCCCTGCTCCATATCCAGGGCCCCGACGCCCGCACCTTCCTGCAGGGCCAGGTCACCTGCGACACACGCAAGCTGTCCGCCAACATGGCCCTGCCCGGCAGCTACTGCACTGCGCAGGGCAGGGTCGTCTGCGATTTCCTCTTGTGTGCCCTGGCGGAGGATCACCTGCTAATGCGCATGCGCCGCGACATCCGCGCGCACAGCGCAGCCGTGTTGGCCAGGTATATCGTGTTTTCCAAGGCGCAGCTGCAGGCGCAGCGGGAGGACTGGGAGGTGGCCGCTTGCTGGGGTGAAGGCGCCGCCGGCGCCCTGCAGGAACTGTTTGGCGAGATACCGTCAACCCGGTACGGGGCCAGCCGTGGCCAGGGTTTTTGCATAGTGCAGCTGGACGAAGCGGGCAGCCAGTTCGAATGCTATCTCGAGCAGACAACTGCCGCCGCACTGGCGCCACGGCTGGCGCAGCGAATACAAGCAGGTGCGGAACAGCAGTGGCAGGCCCTGCAGATTGCCAGCGGTATCGCCCGCATCGAGGCGGGAACCATCGACCAGTTCGTCCCGCAGATGCTCAACTACGATGTCACCGGCCATATCAGTTTCAACAAGGGCTGCTATACGGGTCAGGAAGTGGTGGCCCGCCTGCACTATAGGGGAACACCCAAACGTCGCCTGTACCTGGCCGGGATCGCTCTCGCGGATGTCATCGGGCAACAGCAGGTCACTTCCGGAGACCCCCTCTTCTGCGGCAATAATTCCCAGGCGGTGGGCAACATCATCAACTGTGTAGCCATGCCAGAGGGGGCACTGCAACTGCTGGTCACGTCTACCCGGGATGGCATCGAAGCGGGACTGCGCCTGTTCGCCACCGACGGACCGCTACTGCAGACCGCGCCGGTGCCTTACCCCATACCTGAAAAATAGGGGCAAGCGAACTATCCCGGCAAGCGCCAGTCGATGGCTTCCTTGCCCCGCGCGACGAGATACTCGTTCGCAGCGACGAAATGGCCGCAGCCGAAAAAACCCCGGTGGGCGCTCAGGGGCGAGGGATGGGGTGCGCTGAGGACGCAGTGGCGCTCGCGGTCTATGATCGCGCCCTTGCGCTGGGCGTAGCTGCCCCAGAGCATGAACACCACTCCCTCGCACTCGCGGTTGACCAGGTCGATCACCCGGTCGGTGAACTTCTCCCAACCCATGCCCTGGTGCGAGGCGGCGCGGCCGCACTCCACCGACAGTACGCTGTTGAGAAGGAGCACACCCTGGTCGGCCCAGGCCGTGAGATGGCCGTGGCGGGGAATGGGGTGACCCAGCTCGTCGCGAATCTCCTTGAAGATATTCTGCAGTGAGGGGGGAACCTGGACCCCGGGCTTCACCGAAAAGCACAGGCCATGTGCCTGGCCGGGGCCGTGGTAGGGATCCTGCCCGAGTATGACGACCTTAACGCGCTCCAGCGGGGTATGGGCGAATGCATTGAAAATCTCATCACCCGCCGGAAAAACCTGTTTTCCAGCTTTTTTCTGCACCAGCAGGAAATCTCGCAGCGCGGCCATGTAGGGCTGCTCGAATTCCGGGGCGAGCCGCGCCAGCCAACTGCCCTCCAGCTGCACCGCCCTGGACACCTGCACGTCTGCCCAGGCTCAGTTGCAGGCGGCCATCAGCATCACCTGTTCATAGACCAGGTGAATGCGATCCTGCTCGAGCGGTCTGCGGGAGGGAAGTGTGCGCGCGCGAGCCTCGAACACCAGCGGCACCGCCTCCACCGGGACCAGGCGCTTGGAGCGCTGTCGCTTGCCTGCACTGGCGTTCTCCACCGGGGTCAGCGGCCGCGCCGCGAAGGCGGCGCGCCGCCGCTCGGAGGATACGTCGCCATAGAGCGTGGTGCGCATGCGCGGCCGTCGTCCCGCAGCCAGAATTTGCTGCTCCATGAACTCGGGCGCCCACTCCTGGCCATGGCCGGAACCGGCGGCGCGGGTGATGCTCTCGTTCATCAGGGTACCGCCCAGGTCGTTGACCCCGGCACCGAGGCAAGCCGCCACGCCCTGGGCACCCATTTTCACCCAGGATGCCTGGATATTGTCGATCAGGCCGTGCAATACCAGCCGGGCCACCGCGTGCATCAACAGCGCCTCGCGGAAGGTCGGGCCGCGCCTGGCCCCGCCCTTGAGGTACATCGGCGCCTCCATGTGCACGAAGGGCAATGGCACGAATTCGGTGAAGCCGCCGGTGCGCTGCTGCAAGCGGCGGATTTGCATCAGGTGGCGGGCCCAGTGCCTGGGCTGGTCGATATGGCCGTACATGATGGTGGCGGTGGTCGGCAAACCCACCCCATGGGCGGCCTCGATGACCTCCAGCCAGCGGGCGCTATTGAGCTTGTCCGGACACAGCACCTCGCGCACCTCATCGTGCAGCACTTCCGCCGCCGTACCTGGCAGGGTGTTGAGCCCGGCGGACTTGAGCTGGCGCAGGAAATCCTCAATGCCGATGCCCAGGGTCGCGGCCCCCTGGGATACTTCGAGCGGCGAAAAGGCGTGCACATGCATGCCCGGGGTAGCGACGCGCACCGTGTGCAGGATATCGAGGTAGGTCTGCCCGGTGTAATCGGGGTGAATTCCCCCCTGCATGCAGACCTCGGTGGCACCGCGGCTCCAGGCTTCAACGCAGCGCCCGGCGATTTCCTCCCCGCTGATATCGTAGGGGCGGCCACGCAGGTCCTCGCTGTGCTTGCCCTTGGAGAAGGCGCAGAACTGGCACTTGAAATAGCAGACATTGGTGTAATTAATATTGCGATTGACGACATAGCTGACCGTATCGCCGTTGACCTGCTGGCGCAACTCGTCCGCGCGCTGCAGCAGCCAGGAAAAATCGTTACCCCTGGCCTCGAACAGGCGGGTGACCTCAGCCTCCTCCAGTTCAGCGCCGGAGGTACAACGCCCGATGATGGCGCGAATATCCGCCGACACGGCGGCGTCCCGGGGCCGCGCGGCCAGCAATTGCGCCTCTAGCTCGGGGATGGGCTGTTCCTCCCCCGGCACCCAGTTGTCACGGCGGGCAAAGCCCGTGGCGTCGCTCAGGCGCAGCAGCGCGGGCCGCACCGCCGAATCCACCCAGCGCTGCGCCGCCATGGCATAGCGGGGATAGATCGTGAGCCGCTGGTCGAGGAATTTGCCTGCCGCCGCGGTTTCACGGGCCAGGTGGTCGAGGTGCGGCCAGGGCGCTTCGGGATTCACGTGGTCCGGGGTGAGGGGCGATACACCGCCCCAGTCGTTGATGCCCGCCGCCACCAGCTGCGGCAATACACCGGGACTGAGGTTCGGGGGGGCCTGGATACTCATGCCCGGGCCAAACACCAGGCGCGCAACCGCGATGGTCCACAACAGCTCATCCAGGTTGGGCTCCGGGGAAGCCGCCATCCGGGTGCCGGGCTTGGCCCGGAAGTTCTGCACGATCACCTCCTGCAGATGGCCATGGCGTTCGTGCGCCGCGCGCAGCGCCAGCAGCGACTCGATGCGCTCACGGCGGGTTTCGCCTATGCCGATGAGAATACCGGAAGTGAACGGCACTGCCGCCAAACCCGCCAGCTCCAGGGTCTGTAGGCGCAGCGCCGGGTCTTTGTCCGGGGAGCCGTAGTGCGGCATCCCTTTCTGGCACAGCCGCTGCGCAGCGGACTCCAGCATGATGCCCATGGAAGCGCTGACAGTGCGCAGGCTGGCTATTTCGGCAGCGGTCATGCAGCCGGCGTTGATGTGCGGCAGCAGTCCGGTCTCGGCGAGCACCCGGGAAGCCACATGCCGCACATAGGACAGGGTATCGGCAAAACCCAGTTCATCCAGCGCGCGGCGCGCCGCGCTGTAACGCAGCTCGGGTTTCTCCCCCAGGGTAAACAGTGCTTCCTGACACCCGAGCCGGGCGCCCTGGTGGCACAGTTCCAGCACCTCCTCGACACTCATGTATGGCCGATCTATTTTCTTCGGAGTCCGCGCGAAGGTGCAGTAGTGGCAAACATCGCGGCACAGGTGGGTGAGCGGGATAAACACCTTGCGCGAGTACGTCACGACATTGCGGTACCCCCGGTCGCGCAGCTCCCCCGCCACGGCGGCGAGTGCGGCAGTGTCGGACACGTCCGCCAGCAACAGCGCCTGGTCGGATGTGGGGCGCCGCCCCGCCAGAAGCCCGGCCCTGAGTGCCTCCCAGTGACGCATCAACCTACCTCTTCCCTGTCCAGTGGATGTCCATGCAAGCTCAGCGAGTTCAGCGCCAGGCCAATCCTCGCGCCCAGACCGGCGCCGCGCAGCAGGGCGGCGGTGCGCCCGGTGGCGGGCAAATCTGCATCCTGCAGCAACAGCGCCAGGTCCCCGGGCTCATCCACATCGAGGCCAATGCCCGGGCGCCGCAACACAGATGCCGTTATGCCCCGGCGGCGGGCAGCCTGCAGGTGCCGGTCGCAGCTGTCTTTACCAAAACAAAACTCCGGCATTCCCGCGACGTCAAAACACAGCAAATTGGTCCCGCTGCCGTGGCGGTCACTCCCCACCACCAGGCCAACCCCATCACGCTTGGCGGCCAGAACGGCAGAAATATCCGCGCCCGATAATTGCGGCAGGTCGGCGTGCACCAGCAGCACCGATTGCCCGCGCAGCGCCAGCAGGCGGGCGCTCGCACTGCCGACAACCGCATTCAGGCCGCGGCAGCCCAACTCGATCTCCGCCCAGTGAGTTGCGCCGAATTGCGCCGCGAGCAGGTAGGCACCGGGATCGTCCGACAACAGGGTAATACCCGCGACATCAGGGTGGGCAGCCAACACTGCCAGTACGTCTTCCAGCATCGCCTGCGCCAGGGCCCGCCGTTCCGAAGGGGTCAACAAACCCGCCAGGCGAGTTTTTGCCCGGACCAGGTCCTTCAAAGGTACCAGTGCCTGCACCAATGCCGTCAGTTCCCGCCCCACTGCAGGATAAAGCGTGCAAGGCCCTGCTTGTCGGCCCTGCTTTTCATAACGGTGCGGGTAACGGCCACGTCCACTCCCAACTGACGAATATCAGCCGCGAGTATAGCGTCACTTTCGTCGATCACGAAGCAGTCCATCAGCCGGGGGTAGCGACGGCAATAATGTCGCGCCACGTCCACGGCGGAAACCCCCAGCCCCAGTTCCGACATCATCTTGGCGGCAGGTCCCTTGAGGGCCAGCCCCGCCACGATGGGTGATACGACCACCACCGGCGCCGGGCTGTCCCGCAGGGCTGGCCAGAGGCCCGGCAGCTGCAGGATGGGGTCGACACTCACGAAGGGATTTGACGGACACACAACCACCGCGCCGAACGCTTTTTGCCGCAGCAGTCCCATCACCTCTCTGTTGGGTCGGGCGGCGGAGATCCCGTCAAAACTGAAGCCCGTCACCACCGGTTCGCACTGGTCGCGGACGAAATAGCGTTGGAACGGCAGTTCGCCCCGATCCGTGTGCACTACCGTGCGCACCGGGTCATCGCTCATGGGGTGGATATGACTGGCTACACCCAGACGGCTGGCCAGGGTGGCGGTAAGTGTGCTGAGCCGGCTGCCTGACCTCAGCTGATCTGTGCGCCACAGGTGGGTGGCCAGGTCCCGGTCACCCAGCCTGAACCAGGCTTCGCCGCCGAGTTCTTCGAGTGCCGCCATGGCCTGCCAGGTCTCGCCCTCCAGGCCCCAGCCCAGCGACTCGTTGGCGCGGCCCGAAAGCGTGTACAGCAGGGTATCGATATCCGGGCAGATATCCAGCCCGAGGTGCCTGAAATCGTCGCCGGTATTGGCCAGCACATGGAGCTCGCCGGGCTCCAGGGCGTCTGCAAGACCCAGCGCCAGCTTTGCCCCACCGACGCCGCCGGACAGCGCCAACACCGCTCGCGGCACAGCCGCCATCAGCGAAACATATCCAGGGCCCGGTCGCGGATCAGTCGCCCGGATCCCTCCTCGGAGGATCCGAGCCCCGCCCCCCGCGCCAGCACGACCGGCAGCCCCTGGGTGGTCTGCCCCATCAGCAGCGAGGCCGCCGCCGCGAGCTCGTCCGCAACCGCGGGTTCCGTCACCTGGAGGATGTTGCCGAACATGTCACGTTCGCCGATCTGGTTGCGCACCGGGTCGAGTCCGGCGGTGCCGATGGCGATGCCGACGGTGCCATGGCGCCAGGCGCGGCCTGCGCTGTCGTTGATGATCACCTGGGGTGCGACACCGGTGAGTGCGCCCAGAGTTGCTCGCAGCGCCCGCGCCGCTGCATCCGGATCCCGCGGCAGCAGCAGCACCCGGGGGTCCTCCAGGCTGTTGGCGATATTGGAGCGGTCGATGCCGGCGTTGGCGTGGACGTACCCGAGCTTGTGCTCAACGATAATCACCCCGGGCCGCACTCGTATCACCTCGCGACTCTCGGCCAGCATCACCTCGACCTGGCGCGGGTCCTTGTGCGCCCGCTGCGCCAGGGCGATGGCCTCAGGGCCAGGCTCGATATCGGCCAACCGGACATAGCGCCCCTCGGCTTTGGAGACGATTTTCTGGGCAACGACCAGCACATCCCCGTCAAGCAGATGCAGGCCGTTGTGCTGCAGGGAGTCGGCTATCAAATGGCCCAGATCATCCCCCGGCTCGACCAGGGGGAAGCCCTCCAGGGCAATCAGCTCAAGCCGACTGGCCATCAGGCATCGCCCAGGCCGGTTATCCTGACGCCGGCGTGGCAGCCGTATTGTTTGTTGATGGAAATCAGCACCGAGGTCAGTGCCTCCGCGGCGGCGGCATTGTTGATCATACCTGCGTGAAATCCCCGCATGCCCGCCGCTTCCACCAGCTTGATGACCGCCTCACGCGCTTCCTTTTTATTGCCGCTGACCAGCACGTCGCAATCGACACCCTTGCCCTCCTGCAGGTGGGCTGCGGCGACATTCTGGAAGGCAGACACCACCGCGACCTCTTCCCCCAGCAGTTCCTGGGCGATCTGGCCGGCGCTGCCCTGGGGCGGCAGCTGGACCCTGGCCACCCTGGGCGGCATCAGAGGCACGGTGACATCGATCAGTATCTTGCCCTGCAGGGCGCCCCGCACCGATTCGAGGGTATCCGCCTGGTGGCTGAAAGGCACGGTCAGGGTGACGATGTCGGCCGCCATGGCGGCGTCGAGGTTGGCCATGGCCTGCACCGTCACCGACCCGACCCCGCGCTCGGCCATGACCTCGCGCAGGTCAGCGACCGCTGCCTGGGCCTTTTCAATGGTGCGGGAGCCGATGATGACCTGGTAACCCGCCTGCGCCCAGCGCCGGGCCAGGCCGGTGCCGAGGTCGCCGGTCCCGCCGAGGATGGCGAGTACCGGTAAATCTGCTGATGTCATGAGTTTGCGTCCTGTCTGGAGTGAAAGCATTGCCCCGGTGCGAGGCCCTGGAATGTGCAGCCTATAGGAATTCGGTTAGGATGTGCGCGGCCGGGGCATGTTATTTAAATCATTGGCTGAGCACAAGTTGGGGCAACACGGCGGTCGAGGGAGTCCACTATGAACAACCCGCTGGATTTTGGGGGCAAGGTCGTGCTGGTGACCGGCGGCGGCAAGGGCATTGGCAAGGGCATCGCGGAAGCCTTTCTGGCTGCCGGTGCCCAGGTGGTTGTGTGTGGCCGTTCGCAGCCAGATGGGCTGCCGTCATGCGCCGGGCGCGAGGCGTTGTTCACTGAGTGCGATGTGCGGGATTACGACCAGATCGAGGCCTGCGTGGATTTTATCAGGGCGCGCTGCGGGCGCCTCGACGTGCTGGTAAACAACGCGGGGGGCGCACCCCATGCCGACGCGGCGACTGCCTCACCGCGATTTTCGGAAGCCATCATCCGGCTCAACCTCATCGCCCCGCTGAACTTCAGTCAGGTGGCGAACAGACTCATGCAAACCCAGGCCGAGGGCGGCAGCATCATCAATATCGCCAGTGTCAGCACCCTCAGGCCTTCCCCTGGCACCGCTGCCTACGGGGCTGCCAAGGCGGGGCTGGTCAACCTCGGCAGTTCACTGGCAGTGGAATGGGCGCCCCTGGTGAGGGTGAACGCCGTGATTGCGGGCCTGACCCAAACGGAGCAATCAGGCCTCCACTACGGTGACGAGGCAGGCATCGCCGCAGTGGCCGCCACCATACCGCTGGGGCGCATGGGCCTGCCCGCCGACATCGGCAACGCCTGCCTGTTTCTGGCTTCGCCATTGGCTTCCTACGTGAGCGGAACCAGTTTTGCCGTGCACGGCGGCGGCGAAAAACCGGCTTTCCTCGGGGCTGCCAACCCCACCCGCTGAGTGCCGATATGTCCGTCGTCCGCATGAGGGCAGAAGCCACCGCTCTGGTTGTCGCCTGCCGATATAGGGGTATACTGCAACCATAACGTGCCAGAACTGTGATCCTTGTTCCATTACCGCCCAACAAAAGACAGCCCGGCCCTGGCCCGGCATGCGAAGACCTGATGCCTGAACCCGTAGCGCAGCCGTACACGCTGTCCGCCAAACTCGAACTGGCAGATGGCACACGACTCGTGGGCGACCTGTCGGCCCTTCCCGACGGCGGCCTGCAGCTGGCTGCATCCCGGATCCTGCGCAAATCCGCCTCCGGCCAGGAACCGTCACTGCAATCGGGCACGGGCGCGCAGCTGGTAGTGGATGCTGACCTGGTCGCAGGAGCGCCTGCCGTCAGCGCGGTCACACTGCAACAGGTGAAGGGTGACACTATCCAGCTGGCTTTTGCCGATGCCCGCGCCACGTCGGCAGTGGCCTTGCTTTCCCGCCTCGAGGCGACCGCCCCGGCCCCCGCTGCGACGGCAGCACAACCCGCCCCACCCACCGCCCTCGAGAATTTCCAGGCCGACAGTCTCGGCCGACTTGAGAAGCTGCTCAAGCCGTTCCTGGTCGACCTCGCCAATTTCCTGTTCGACCTGTCGACCCAGGTGCGCCACTCCAGCTCCGACCAGAATGTTTTCTACGACGCCACGATCGCGATCCGGCGCTCTCTCGGGCCGCTGTCCTCCGATGTCGTGCGGCAGCTCAAGGAGCTCTATCTCGATCCCACGCCGGCACAGGACCAGGAACCGTTGCAGGCGCCCACCTCCGACCAGGAGGGCAACCTCAACCTCGTGGACCCCGCGGAATTCGAAAGCTCCCTGGCACTGGAGCGCATGGTCAGCCAGGGCGAGGAGCTCTACCGGGTGCCGCTGGAGGCACTGGTGATACGTTACGCCAGCCTGCTCGACGCCGATCCCAACCGGGTCAGGCTGCCGATCCATATGCGGCCCCTGTGCCGGGCATTCCAGCGCACAATACAGGCACAGCATTATCCGGCGCCGGTGCTGGTGAAGGTATTCGAGTACTTTACCCGCAGCTTCCTGCAGGAGCTCAAGGCCTACTACCACAGGCTCAACCAGGATCTCGCCAGCCAGGGTGTACACCCCGGCCTGGAACAGGAAATCAGTGCCAAGGGCTCGCTGCTCAAGCGCAGGGCGCCGCCCCGACCGACAATCCGCCAGGCACCCGCGGCAACACCTGCACCGGCGCCGGTTGCCGAGCATGCCCCGGGCGCCGCCACTCTCGCCGATATGGCCAGGGCAATTTCGCGCTCGCAGACCGGCTCGCAGGCGCCAGCCAATAGCCAGCAGGCCAAGTACGACAATATCTACAGGTCGGTCATCGATGCGCTCAATTTCAGGCGATCAGCAGACGATGCGGCGCCGGCCGCGGGGTATGACTCGCCCCCGACCGGGGGTGCCTGGGACGGCGGCAAGCTGCCAACCGGCGCCCCGGGGCGGCAGCAGCTGGCCAATGCGGGAGACATCGCCCGGGCGCTCGGCGCCCTGCAGCGGGACGCCGCGGTGCGAGCGGCCGTGGAACAAGGCAATTCACTGCGCGAGTACCTCGCCAATAACAAGCAGTCGCTGGACGAACTCAAGGACACCACCGGCCTTACCGAGGACAGCCTCAACCAGCTGGACCTCGTTGACAACCTGTTCGGGACCATCAAGTCCCAGCTGGATCTGAGCACCGAGTTGCGCCCGGCGCTGGGAGACCTGCACATTCCCCTGGCAAAACTGGCCCTGCTGGATTCCCACTTTTTCCTCGACCGCAGCCACCCCGCCAGGATTACCCTGGACAAGCTCGCACAGCTGTCCACGTCCGCCAATTTCCCCAACAAGGCATTGGAAGGGCGTATCGCGGAAATCGTCAACCAGATCGTCACCGACTACGACAATGACAACGCGGTATTCGACTCCGCGCTGGAAAAAATCGACAAGCTGATTGCCCAGCAGGAGCGCGCCCTGTCGCGCAATGTCGAGCGGGTGGTGCGGATCCAGGAAGGGCAGGAGAAGCTGCAGAAGGCGCAACAGGCTGTCGACAAGGTGATTGCAGCCAGGA
>JBFZEF010000399.1:0-5130 GCA_041307045.1 Halioglobus sp. | reverse complement strand
ATCTCCCTGATGTCCCTGTTCTGACCTTTGAACTGGAACGACGAGCTACGCGAGATCACCGGCAGGCGGGTTTTTCTTGCAAGCGAATTGAGTAACTCCGCCGCCACCCCATCGCTGAAGTATTCGTTTTCGGGATCGCCACTGATATTCACAAATGGGAGCACGGCAATACCAGGTATCGGCTCCAGGCTGCTGGGAGCGAGCATCGCCAGCGTTTTGATCAACCAGGTAATGCCTGTCTCGGTCAGCCATAAGCGAGGGCCAGGGAAAGCGAGCGATGTAGCCAGGACCAGCACCGCACCGACCAGCAGCAAACTCACGAACCGAGGCCTGTGCGACCTGTTTCGGTGCGGCTGTCGATTCTCGGTGGAGGCCGGTTCCTGCTCCAGCGGTTCGACCTTCGGTACCAGACGGAACCCCAGCCTGGGAATGGTTTCGATAATCCGCGATTCCCTGGCAGTGTCCCCGAAGGCCCTGCGCAGTTCGACAATACACTGTGTCAATGTGTCATCAGACACCTCGCCACGGGGCCAGACCTTGTCGAACAGCTCATTGCGCGATACCGGCTTGCCTGCTGCCGCCAACAGACACTCCAACACCGACATCGACTTGGGTTTGACGTGAACAGACTCACCGTCGCGCTCGACGAGGCGGCGCTGAGGTCTGACAATACTGTTTCCCAATCGAAAATCTTCGCGCAATATCGACCCCTTTCTATGAACTGCGGCGTTCTACCGGTTTATTCTTAACATGCGGTCGGGAAGACGCTGTGGTGTAGGGAGCAAGGCTCAAATGGGCCGCGCAGACATCCTGCCTCCTGTACCTTTGCAGATTAACAGGCCGGATTTGCAAAGAGGAAGCATTCTCCACTCCCGGCAGCAAACGTCATCAGACTAACATCGAACCTTGCGGGCTAAATTTGACACAGATCATGATTGGTATTTCATATAGGGAAGGCGGGGAAATTTGTCCAAAAACACGTCGGAGAACCAGGGACAAATCAACCGTCCCTCAGTTCATTGCGATAGTTCCAGTTCAATGGCAACCAACCTCAACTCCGAGTACAAGTCATCGATTTTTTTGGAATAAGTTATATACATTATCCTGCCATGGTCCTGTGAAAATTCGGGATGGGCCAGAAAATCGTATACCCAGCCGTTCGGGTTTGCAGGCGCATCGACGCTGAATAGTTCCGTGGGGGCGGACCAGGGTCCCTCGGGTTGTGGGGCGGTTCGGATCACCGCGGTGGCTCCCATAGGCTCACTGTAAACAACCACGAAGCGATTGATATACGGGTTGAAAGACACCGACATCATTTCACTGCCGTGGAATATCTCCTGTGACTGCAGCGGATCAGACGACCAATTACCGTCGCCGGTATAAAACAGCCACGCTCTCTTGTCGAGAATATTGGCCAGTGGCACGCGCGCCACGTGACAAGGCTTGACCAGCGGGCTGTCGTTCAGCTCGCAGCCATAAATGAATACCTCTTTACCCAGTACAATGGCGGCGCTGCCAAAACCGGGTTCGCCGTTTTCGGAGAAGAACAGGGTGGGATCTGATTCAACGATGTTGAAAACAGGTCGCTCGGGGGGCTCCGAAGGATTTTTCCAAACGGCTATCGAATGGCCAACATGCTCAAAATTCCAGGGGCCGGGCAAATTCATCACCTTGTGGTAAAAAACGTAAGCCAGATCCCTTTCATCGTCCACAACGATGGTCCCGGGCCAGATATGCCAACAGGCGTTGCATGGTTCCTCTTCACAAAATTCCCCCGCATGACGCTTGTTGTAGGCGATCTCGTCCTCGGTCAGGGGGAAAAAGGTCGCTGGTGCGCCTACCGGATCCACCATGTCAGAAAAAGCCGCTATCCCGTCACCCGCGTCGATATCAAAGGTGCAGGACAGGGAATTGCTTATCATTTCGACATTTTCTGTGCCGGGCGCCTCCAGCAGTGTGTCCCCGAACAACCACACAGATTGCCCCTGAAACAGCGCACTGAATCCGCAGTCACGATTGAGAATGGCGGCGTTTTGACTTACAGCACCAATCTCGCGGACGGCGCCAATAACCAGTTGAGCGTCCGCCGGGGGTGGGTCCTCACCTGCCGGTTCACCCCCTCCGCCACCTCCGCAGCTGCCCAGTGAGCATGTTGTGAGAAGAACGCACAGGGTGACGGCTGGCAAAATAGAAATTCCAGGTTCTTTTTTTGCTGGTCTTTCGCTCCAGGCCAAAAGTCGCGATACCCCGTAATTCATTTGAGCCTGCTCCCCCTGCCCAGCGCTGATGCACCGGCCGCCAGACTCAGACCATAAGGTCGCTGCGAGAGAACTACAGGAGCAAAGCAGGAGCATTACACGAGCAAAGCAGGAGCGGAGCAAAATCGGGTTTTGTACGGAGCTAAAAATGTCTGCCGTCCCTGGGCAGGGACGAGGCGGGTCAGAACGGCTCTACCTCGGCGCCCTGGGCTTCCTGCTGGAGTTCTTCTTCGCAACACCGCGGCCCTGGCGCTTGCCGAACTGGCGCTCCATGACCTCGCGCTCCTTCGGGGTGCCGCGCGCCACCTCTTTCATGGGCAGGTTTGCCATGCGATACAGGCTCTTTATCTCCGCAGGCTCCATCTCCGCCCACTGGCCCTGCTTGACCCGGGAGGGAATGAATACCTCGCCGTAGCGCACCCGCTTGAGGCGCGATATGGTCAGGCCCTGCGACTCCCACAGGCGCCGCACCTCGCGGTTGCGCCCCTCCATGATGACCACGTAGAACCAGTGGTTGATGCCCTCACCGCCGGCATCGGTGATATCGGTGAAGCGCGCTATACCATCCTCGAGCATCACCCCCTCGACCATGCGGTGCAGCATTTCCATTTCCACCTTGCCCATCACCCGCACCATGTACTCCCGCTCGATGTTGGAGGAGGGGTGCATGAGGGCGTTGGCGAGGTCGCCGTCAGTGGTGAACAGCAGCAGGCCCGAGGTGTTGAAATCGAGCCGTCCAATCGATATCCAGCGGCCGGACTTGAGTTTCGGCAGGCGCTCGAAAACCGTGCGACGGCCTTCGGGATCCTTGCGCGAACACACTTCACCCACCGGCTTGTGGTAGAGAATGCAGCGGGTCTGCACGGCGGGCGCCGCGTCGAGGTTGCGGCCATCGACAGTGATGCGCGCGCGTTCGTCGACCCTGTCGCCCAGGGTGGCGGTCTTGCCGTCGATCGCGATGCGACCCTCTTCGATCCAGCGCTCCATTTCCCGGCGCGAACCGAGGCCCGCCCGGGCAAGGACTTTCTGCAACTTCTCACCGGGCTTGGTCGCCGGCTCGACCGGCGGGTCGACAGGGAGGGTTCGCTTGCTCATGGGAGGTGATCAGGCCCGGCTGTCGGGTCCGGCAACCACAGCATCGGCACCATCGTCGGCCCCGTCGCCCGCCACCGGCGCCTCATCGTCCACCAGATCCGCCGCAGTTACCGCAAGGTCCATGGCAGTGGTCTCGCGGGGCTCGACGCCATCGTCCTCTGCATCGGCGCCGGGGTCAGCGTGGTCCCGCACATGGTCGGTGCCGCCCACCAGGGTCAGGCCGGGGCCACCGACGCCCGGATCATGCGCAGGCAGCGGGTCGCTGAAGCCCAGCTCGGCATTGAGGGTGTCGAGGTCGCGGACATCCGCCAGGGCCGGCAGCTGGTCCAGGGTTTTCAGGTTGAAGTAATCCAGGAACTGGCGAGTGGTGGCATACATGGCGGGCCTGCCCGGCACATCCCGGTGCCCCACCACGCGGATCCACTCCCGCTCGTGCAGGGTCTTGATGATATTGGAACTCACCGCCACGCCGCGGATTTCCTCGATCTCCCCCCGGGTGATGGGCTGGCGATAGGCGATCAGCGCGAGGGTCTCCAGCAGGGCGCGGGAATATTTCTGGGGGCGTTCGTGCCACAGGCGGGCCACCCATGGGCTGAGGGCCTGACGCACCTGGAAGCGAAACCCGCTGGCCACTTCCTGCAACTCGAAGCCCCGGCCCTCGCAGCGGGCGGCCACTTCCTCCAGGGCCGCGCGCAGCGCCGCGGTGTCGGGCCGTTCGTGCTCCTCGAACAACTCACCCAGCTGCGCCACGGTCAGGGGCTTGCCGGCCGCCAGCAGCGCGCCCTCGATAATCTGCAATAAACCAATCTCCGCCATTACTCCGCCCTTGCCTTGACATGGATGGGACCGAAGTCCTCGGTCTGCACGATTTCCACCAGCGCCTCCTTGATGAGTTCCATGACGGCCAGGAAGGTGACCACCACGCCGCGCCGGCCCTCCCGGGCCGAAAACAGTGCCACGAACGGCACGAAGTGCTGGCCCGCCAGGCGCTCCAGTATCTGTGACATACGCTCCCGGGTGGACAGGGCCTCGCGCTGGATGTGGTGGCTCTCGAACATGTCCGCCCGACGCAAGACTTCGCCCAGGGCCAGCAGCAGCTCGCGCATGTCGACCTCCGGGTCGGTCCTGGCCCGGTGGAGGTCCGGGGGATTGGCGCTGCCCTGCCAGGTATCCCGCTCCATGCGGGGGATGTCCTCGATTTCCTCGGCAACCTTCTTGAAGCGCTCGTATTCCTGCAGGCGGCGAATCAGCTGGGCCCGGGGATCTTCCTCGTCCTCCTCCAGCTCACTGGAGCGCGGCAGCAACATGCGCGATTTGATCTCAGCCAGCATGGCGGCCATCAGCAGGTACTCCGCCGCCAGCTCGAACTTCATGGCGTCCATCAGCTCGACATAGCGCATGTACTGTTCGGTGATCTCCGAGACGTCGATCTCGAGGATGTCCAGGTTCTGGCGCTTGATCAGGTACAACAGCAGGTCCAGCGGACCTTCGAAGGCCTCCAGGAACACTTCCAGCGCCTGGGGCGGGATGTAAAGGTCCCTCGGGAGCTCGGTGACAGCCTTGCCCATGACCACCGCGAAGGGCATCTCTCCCTGCTGGGGACGGGCCGCGGCGACCGCAGCCGAAGCCTCTGCCGGTGGTTCCAGCGGGGAGTCCTGCGGGTATTCGGAAGTGTTCTCGTTGACTGCCACGGGCCTGCCTGTCGTTATCATCTGCCGCCCGGCGCAGGGCCCGGCGGAACTGCCCGCAGTATACCCATTTAATGCTCAAATAGAGA
>JBFZEF010000398.1:0-5541 GCA_041307045.1 Halioglobus sp. | reverse complement strand
ATCTCGACCCCGCTGTGCTAGCGGCACTCGAGGATGTACCCGAGATCGCGCTTAAGAAGATGGTCGCCAGGTGGGACAGCCTGGGCGCGGCGGTCAACGGCTGGCGGGTCACCACCGTCGGCGGCCGCTACGGCACCGACTACCTGGAGCGCGGCGCCTGGGCCGCCGCCGGCTGGCCCTCGCAGCTGCCGCATGTTTCGGTCTATCCCTCCACCTCGCTGGACAGCGAGGGGCGCAAGCTCGATGGCGCCCACAAGTACACCCTGACCTTTGCCAAAGATGCGATGCCCCCGGTCAACCCCCTGGCGTTCTGGTCGATCACCATGTACACCGAGGATGACGGCCTGTGGTTCTACCCCAACCCGCTCAACAAGCTGACCGTGAGCCCGCGGGATCAACTGGTCTACAACGCCGACGGCTCCCTGACCCTGTATTTCCAGCATGAATCACCCGGCGCGGAAAAAGAGGCCAACTGGTTGCCGGCGCCGGACGGGCCCTTTGCCATGACCCTGCGCCTGTACTGGCCTAACACAGAGGCGCCTTCCATACTGGACGGAAGCTGGCAGCCACCTGGCGTAAAACGAGTAGAGTAGACACTGCATGACAACTGATTATCACGTTGATACGGGGAATCCACTGACATTGTGGTGCACCCCCCATTCCCTTTACAGCGGCAAGGTGCGCTCCTACCTGATCAAGAAAGGGCTGCCTTTTCGCGAGTTGCTGCCGCCCCATCCGCGCTTCGGGGCGGAGGTGCTGCCCGCAGTGCGCCATTTCGTGGTGCCCGTGGTGGAGACCACCGACGGCAGGTTTATCCAGGACAGCACGGTCATCATCGAGGAGCTGGAGCGCCGCTTTCCCGAGCGGCCGATGCTACCGGCCACCCCGTTGCAGCGGGTGGTTGCCACCTTACTCGGCGGCTTCGGGTCAGAGGGTATGTTGACCATAGCCATGCACTACCGCTGGAGTTACCGCGCCGAGCAGGAACACTTCCTGCAGGCGGAATTCGGCCGGGCGGCGCACCATGGTGCCGACCGGGCGGAGCGGCTGGCGGCGGGGGCCGGCCTGATGGATTATTTCAACGGCTTCCTGCCGAACCTGGGGGTCAGCCCGGAGACGACAGCGGCGTTCGAGGCCTCGTTCGAGGAGTTGCTGGATGTCCTCGATGTGCATTTCCAGCACTACCCCTACCTGCTCGGCGGCCTGCCGAGCATCGCCGACTTCGGTTTCATGGCGCCGCTGTTCGCCCATCTCGGCCGGGACCCCGTGCCTTCCTCGCTGATGAAGAATCGCGCGCCGAACGTGTATCGCTGGACCGAGCGCATGAACCTGCCCGCCATCGCCGACGGCGAATTTCCCGAGCAGGCGCTGGAGTGGTTCCCCGATGATGCCATCCCCGCAACCCTGGAGCCGGTCATCCGGCTGATGTTCCAGGACTGGGGTATCCAGCTGCTGGCCGATGCGGCATTCGTCAACGCCTGGATCCAGGCCAACCCTGATGTGCAAAAAGGGCAGCTGGCGTCCGCCGACGGCCAGCGCAGGGTACACCCGGCGCTGGGCGAGATCAGTTACCGCTGGCGCGGGGTCACGGTGAAACGCACGAGCGCGCCCCACGGTCTGTGGCATTTCGAGCGCGGCGCCCGCCTGGCGCGGGAACTGGGAGGTGAGGCGAAACAGCGCTTCGATACCCTGGCGCAGCGACTGGGCGGTAGCGAGGTGATGCGAATCAGAACCCTCCGCCCGCTGGAGCGCGAGGACGACGCGCTGGTTTTTGACTGAAAAAAAAGCCCGGCTGATGACGCCGGGCCTGTTCTTGCAATGCCGTTTAAATGTTCGCTTTTAGTGCGGCCCCGCCTGCATATGGTGGATGGGGTTACCATCCACCGCTGTGGCGGTGGAGCTCTCCAGCTTCTTGATGTCTTCCTCGGTCAGCGTGGGCCGGTTCACTTTGATGGTCAGCTTGTTGAGCTGGGCGGTCAACGGAAACGGCGGCTTGTAGTCCGCGTCGTTCACGCCGGTCAGCGTATCGGAGCCGATGTCAAAGCTCTCGTCCCATTGCAGGATCATAGGTAGAGTTTTCGGCATGGCCTGCGTTTGGACGACCTTACCATCGACCGACAGTGTACCTGTGCCGGGTCGACCCAGACCACTCATGTTATTGAAAGCAAGCGTACCGACACCCAGCCCATCATACTTGAAGTCGAACTCCAGTATGTGCTTGCCGGGCGAAAGCGTATCCTTGCCCTCCCATTTGATGCGCTCCAGATTGACCAGGTTCCACAGGAATACCGGCTTGCCACCGAGCAGGTAGAAACCGTAGCCTGCGAAGCGTCCGCCCGAGGTCAGGATCATGCCTTCCGCGCCGCCCGCGGGCACGTCGATCTCAGCCGTGATGGTATAGGAGCTGTTGAGGATGAACGGTGAATCGCCCTGCGGCAGGCCGACCATGGGGTGGGTGTAGACAAACTCGGTGCGGCCGGCGGTGATATTCGGGCGCGGCGCGACAATGCGTGCAGCGACCGAGGCATCCAGCGGGAGGACCTGGTATTTCTTCGCCTCGGCGATGAACAGCTCCTTCATCTCTTTCACCTTGTCAGGGTGTTTGTCGGCAATGTTGTTGGACTGGCTGAAGTCTTTGGTCAGGTCGTACAGTTCCAGTACCTGGTTGTTGAGCGGGTCTGGATTGGCGACCCCAAAGGCTTCCCAGGGCGCGCGGTTGACCTTGGTACTCAGCAGCCAGCCGTCGTTGTAAAGGGCATACTGGCCCATCATTTCGAAATACTGAATCTTGTGTTGCGAGGGCGCTTTCGCGTTTTTCACATCAAAGGTGTAGGCGAAACTGGTGCCCTCTATCGGTGCCTGTTCGATGCCGTCGACCATCTCAGGGGCGGAAATACCGGTTGCCTCGAGGATGGTGGGCACCACGTCGATGACATGCATGAATTGCTCGCGCAGGCCGCCCTTGTCGCTGATGCGCGCCGGCCAGGACACCGCCATGTTCTGGCGTATCCCGCCGAGTTTGGAGGCGTTCTGCTTGAACCAGCTGAAGGGGGTGTCGAAGGCCCAGCTCCAGCCGGCGGACATATGGTTGTAGGTTTGTTCGGTGCCCCATACGTCATACCACTTCATCTGCACGTCCACCGGCATTTCGTTGACGCCGTTGAAGAAGGCCACCTCATTGGGTGTACCCAGGGGACCGCCCTCGGCGCTGGTGCCGTTGTCGCCGTTAATATAAATGATCAGCGTGTTATCGAGCTTTCCCATCGCTTCAATAGTATCTATGACGCGGCCGACCTCGTGATCGCTGTAGGCTGCGTAGGCGGCGAAGATCTCCACCTGCCGGATAAACAGTTTCTGCGCTTCCGGCGTGAGCTCATCCCAGGGCTTGAGAAGATCGTTGGGCCAGGGTTCCATCTGTGTGTCGGCGGGAATAACCCCGAGGCGTTTCTGGTTGGCAAATATCTGGTCGCGCAACTTGTTATAGCCGCCGTCGAACAGGCGCATTTCGCGGATCTTCTCCACCCATTCCTTGGTCGGATGGTGCGGCGCATGGGTAGCGCCGGGTGCATACTTGATAAAGAACGGCCTGCCGGGCATGGTCTGGTTCATGCGGTTGAGGTAATCAATCGCGTCGTCGGCCATGCCGGTGACCAGGTTCCAGCCCGGATTGCCCTCGAAGGGGAATATCTGGGTAGTGTTGCGGAACAGGTTGGGCTGCCACTGGTTGGCATCACCGCCCACGAAACCGTAGAAATACTCGAAGCCCATACCGATGGGCCAGAAATGGAATGGCCCCACCTGGCTTGCAGCGAAGGCTGGGACATTGTGATTCTTGCCGAACCATGCAGTGGAATAGCCGTTTTCCAGCAGCATCCGGCCGATAGTGGCCTTATCCCGGGCTATGATGCTGTTGTATCCAGGGAACCCCGTGGACTGCTCGGAGATCACGCCGAAGCCCGCCGAGTGGTGGTTGCGGCCGGTGATGAGAGCGGCCCGGGTGGGCGAGCACAGGGCAGTGGAGTGGATGTTGTTGTATCGCAGACCGTTGTTGGCCACCCGGTCCAGCGTGGGCGTGGGGATCACGCCACCGAAGGTACTGGGCACGCCGAAGCCGGCGTCATCGGTGATAATCAGCAGGACGTTGGGCGCATCCTTGGGGGGCACGATGCGCGGCGCCCACCAGGGCTTCGACTGCAGTGCACCATTGTTTATAACGCCGCCGAATTCCGGATCCGGCGCCGGCAGTTGCTTGCCGCTGATGGTGGTCGTCGCACTGGGCGAGCCCAGCGTACCTGTCACCTGCTGGCCGAAACTCGGCAGGCTGGCCAGCAGTGCGAGGGCCATGCCCGCCGCCTGGAAGGGCCTGCGTAACATCAACTGTGTCATCGTCTACTCCCTGGGGGATAACCCCAATAAATTGCAGTGTCCAAAGCCAGCAAAATGGAGTCAGATTCAATTATCTTCGAACAGCTGGTTAAAGATAATTCGATCTGAACCCATTTGAACGAACCCCATTTGAACGCAACCGAGCCTGTTCCCGCTGCCGAACAATTATCAGAACCAGTGAAACCCGCCGAAGTATGGCGCCGAATTTTTAGACTTCTATTGTCTTTGCGAGCTAAATGGTTGTTTAATTAGGCCAGCATCAAACCTCGTTTAGCAGGTAGCTGATCCGCCCTATGCCGACCAGAGCGAACCCACAGGCGTCGATCGCTGCCAGCGTTCCGTCGTTGCCCTCGGCGGGTAATCTCCGTCTTTCAGTGCTCATGGCCGTGCCTGCAGTCCTGCGTGAGTTCGGACATGAACCGCACACTGCACTTGCGCCATTCGGTCTAAGCCCCGAGGCGATGGCTGAACCGGACACCATAGTCCCCTTCAAGAACGTGGACGGGTTGTTACGGCACTGCCGCGATATCACCGGATGCGAGCATTTTGGTCTGCTGGTGGGGCAGAGAGTCAGGCTGAGTTACCTCGGGGTGCTGGGTTTTGCCATGAAGAGCGCAGACAACGTTGCTTCTGCCCTGGACGACCTTTGCCGATATCGCGCGCTGCACGACCAAAGTGCGCTGATAAACCTGACCCGGAATTCAGACCTGGTATCCCTGCAGTATCTGGTAACGCAGCCTGCGGTCACTGCTCCCGACGAGGTGTATGACTGCGCGGTAGCGACGGGTTGCAGCCTCCTGCGGGACCTGTGCGGCCGGGATTGGAAACCCTCCCGGGTGATGCTTAACCGCAACAAGCCGGCGAATCCGGCACCCTATGAAAAGTTTTACCGCTGCCCGATCGTGTTCAATCACCACTGCTCTGGCCTGGAATTTCAGTCGCGCTGGCTCCGCGTCGCTCCGCTCGGGGCAGATCCCCTGCTGTATCGACATATGAAGCGAGAGATTCGCGAAATGAGTGATATGGCTCGGGACGTTGCCGCAGACCTGCTATCGTCCCTGCGACTGTTGCTCTATAACCGACACTGCAATCAGGGTCAGGCGGCCGCTCTGCTGGGCGTCAACACGCGCACCCTGAGACGGCAGCTGATGTCCG
>JBFZEF010000393.1:0-3788 GCA_041307045.1 Halioglobus sp. | reverse complement strand
CCGCCTCAAGATCAGGGATGTGGTCAAGGAAGGCACCGAGATCATCGTCCAGGTAGACAAGGAGGAACGAGGCAACAAGGGCGCTGCCCTGACCACCTTTATCAGCCTCGCCGGGCGCTACATGGTGCTGATGCCCAACAACCCTAAAGCCGGCGGTATCTCCCGACGTATCGATGGGGACGATCGCTCCGAGTTGCGTGAAGCGCTCGATGCCCTGGAAATCCCCGACGGCATGGGTGTCATCATCCGCACCGCCGGGGTGGGCCGCTCCGCCGAAGAATTGCAGTGGGACCTGAACTACCTGCTGCAGTTGTGGGAAGCCATCACCACCGCCAACGCTGAGGTCAAGGCCCCTGAACTGCTGTTCCAGGAGAGCAATGTCATTATCAGGGCGGTGCGCGACTACCTGCGGGAGGATGTCGACCAGGTATTGATCGATTCCGCAGACGCGTTCAGGCAGGCCACCGATTTCGTCACCCAGGTCATGCCCCAGTACAAAAACCGGATACGCCTTTACCAGGACAGCGTACCGCTGTTCAACCGCTTCCAGATCGAGAGCCAGATCGAAACAGCGTTCCAACGCGAAGTGCGGCTGCCCTCCGGCGGGTCGATCGTCATTGACCCCACCGAGGCACTGATCTCCATCGACATCAACTCCGCGAGGGCTACCCGTGGCGGCGATATCGAGGAAACTGCGCTGCAAACCAACCTCGAAGCAGCAGATGAAATTGCCCGGCAGTTGCGCCTGCGTGACATGGGCGGCCTGGTGGTAATCGATTTCATCGACATGCTCTCTGCCCGCAACCAGCGCGCAGTGGAAAACCGCGTGAGGGACGCCCTTGAGATAGACCGGGCCCGGGTACAGGTCGGGCGTATCTCCCGCTTTGGTTTGCTGGAAATGTCGCGCCAGCGCCTGCGCCCGTCACTGGGTGAGACCAGTGCCATCGTCTGCCCGCGGTGCAATGGCCAGGGCAGCATCCGTGACACCAAGTCACTGGCGCTATCCATCCTGCGCCTGCTGGAAGAAGAGGCCATCAAGGAGCGCAGTGCCGAAGTGCGCGCAATCGTCCCGGTAGACGTGGCCGCCTACCTGCTCAACGAGAAGCGCGCAGCGCTCACCGAGATCGAGCAGGTCAGCAAGACCCGCGTCCTGGTCATACCCAACCCCAATATGGAGACTCCCCACTTTGAGGTGAATCGGCTGCGCGATGACGAGGTTGATGGCGAGCACGAAGTCAGCTACACCATAGCCATCGCCGTGCCGGAAGCAGACGCTATAAGTGACAGCCATAGTGCGGAGATTCCAGTGCAGAGGGCCGCGGTCCAGGGTGTTATCCCGCCGGCGCCACCCATACCGGCACCCGCTCCCGCGCCAGTGGCTGCGCAGGCGGTAGCGCCCACCCTGGCGACAACACCCGCCCCGAAAAAAGGATTGCTCGCCCGGTTGTGGTCGGGACTGATCGGCGCCGCGCCGGAACCTGCGATCGAGGTTGTTGCAGCCAATCCGGCAGCAGCAGAAAAGCCCGCGCCACGCCAGGGCAGAAAACCCCAGGGCGATCGCAACAGGCGCCGGGGCGGTGGCAGGGACCAGGGAGAGCAGCGCGCGCGCAGCCAGGAGGGTCGCAATCGGGAAGGTCGCAGCCAGGAGGGTCGCAAGCCGGAGTCGAGGCCGGAGGAAGCTAGCGAACCAGCAAAGCGCCAGCGCTCCGAAGAAGGCGGGCGCGGTGGCCAGGGTCGTCGCCGCGGGGGCCGCGATGGACAGAGGCGCCGGCCTGAGGCCGTCGAGGAAGCCGCCAATGAGGCCCTTGATGCCGTAGCCGATGAACCGCAGGAGGCGACTACGGACAACCAGGTCGATCAGGACGCCAGGGATAAGCCGCGCAAGCGCCCCAGCGATATGAAGCGTGGCGAACCCCAGCGCAGGCGCCGCAGTCGAGGCCGCAGGCCAGATGTTGAAGCTGGTGCGGGTGCCGCGGCGGAAGCTGGAGAGGAACTGCAAGCCCTGGGGGAAGTGCTCGTAGGCCAGATCGCACCGGAGGCGATGGTCGAGTCCGACAGTGACAGCCCTGCTGCGGTTATGGCAACTGAACCGACAGAACAGGTGCTTGCACTGGAACAGGCCGAACTCCCGCTGGACGCTGCAGCAGAGCCGGTGGCAGCCCAGGTGCCGGCCGCGGCATCGAGCCCGAGGCCCGGGCCAAGCCCTCGCATCTCT
The DNA here is from genome assembly GCA_041307045.1 of Halioglobus sp. Classification (GTDB taxonomy): domain Bacteria; phylum Pseudomonadota; class Gammaproteobacteria; order Pseudomonadales; family Halieaceae; genus JARRPM01. Next base: position 1,573 of record JBFZEF010000393.1, on the reverse strand, counting down.
ACCCCAACCGCAGAACTCACCACCAACATTGCGGTGCAGGCAGCGCCGAAGACCACCGGAATCACCGCAACGGGTCGGGCAATCAACGATCCAAGGGTCCAGGCGCGTCCGGTTGGTGTGGTGGAAATTACCACCGCCCGGCGTCCCCTGTTTGGGGATTTCGTGGCGCCGCCGGTGGTGCCAATAGAGAGGATTGTGCAGCGCGCAGGCAATGATCCGCGCGGGCCAGTACTACAGGAACAGCACTACGCTGAAGCCTCCGGGCAGTCCTGAGTAATACGGCCGCAAGGGGCCTCGCGCCCCTTGTGTCGCTATTGCATAACTGTATAATCGCGCCTGCCCCGCGTTGGGGCTAGCGTAAGATCTGGTTTTTCGGTGGGCTGGCTGAGTGGTCTAAAGCGGCGGTCTTGAAAACCGTTGAGGGTTTATCCCCTCCCGGGGTTCGAATCCCTGGCCCACCGCCATTACGCATGCAGGAACCCCGGTAGGGGAAGTGGCAGCAGACAGGCCAGAAACTACCCGTCAGAACTTACCCGGAGTGCCCTGCATGAACAGACTATCCGCCCTTGTTTTTCTCGTGGTGCTGGGCTCGTCTCAACACACACAGGCCCAGGTAAATGTAATTGCAGGCCTGGGCGCTACGACCTGCGGCAGGTGGGTTGAAAGCCGAGCCCTGAATGACAAGGGCGTGGACAATTTCCTGGTGGCGTGGGTGCAGGGATTCCTGAGCGGCATGAACGCCAAGGCCGGAATTGGGCACACGATTCCGGGCGAGCCGAGGCTGCTGGCATCCATTGACAGCTTCTGTCAAAAAAATCCGGAAGAGCCGGTTTATGCCGCTTCACTGAGCCTGTACAGCGAGATATCCAAGCAGCAATAACCGGGCGTACCAGCTTAAAGCTTCTCCCGCCACAGGCGATGCCAGAACTGCACTACCGGCTCGTTGGCGCCGATATGGATAATATCCCTGCCGGCTGTTAACCCCCTGTGGCACTCTACCGCGACAGGCAGGTCTTCAAACTCAAACGCGCGGCCACCAAAATCATAAGCGGCGCGGGCGGCTTCCATCTTCTCCTTGTGCAGGCAAACGCCGCTGTAGTACACGATGCTGCTGTCCACGGCATCGCCTGGCTCGGTGCGAATAATCTGAGCATCTTCCGGATTTGTAATCACCACCGTCCCGGGAAACAGGGCATGGCTGACCGCACCCGGTACCGCATCGGGCCACTCGGATTGATCCTTGCCTTTAAGTTTCTCGGTACCTTTCATCGCGAATGACCAGCGGCTGTGCCTGTCATTGTAGGTATCGTAAACAGCGTTCGGGCGCAGCCATTGAGCGACAGAGTCACGGTGAAGTGTGGCGAAGTGATAACTCTCATAACTCAAAGCCGCAATAATCTTCCAGTTGGCTTTTACTTCAAAGCGGCGGGTTTCCAGCGACTGCATCTGGTTGAAGCGAAAGCCGACAAACTGATCCTGGATATCGACAAGATGATTGTCGACGACCTGTTGCGGGATATCTGCGCTCAGGCCGATGACGATAAGACCGGAGCGATCAGAAACCGGCAGGGCT
>JBFZEF010000390.1:0-3817 GCA_041307045.1 Halioglobus sp. | reverse complement strand
CTCTGCCCCGGGGCCGCCGTGGAACAGCGAAGTGGTGGCGGCAAGCACTTCGCGCTGCATGTCGCCCTGCCCCTCCTGCATGCCCGCCAGCAGACCATTTTCGTGGAAGTAGGCCAGGTAGGCCTCGCGGCAGATTCGGTGCACATCGTCGGTACCGCTGTGGATGCCCGTCAGCAGACGGGACTTTTGCCGGTCGAAATCCCTCGACTTGAAGTCCGCCAGGCGCTCGCCCACCTCGGCAGCCGACAGACCGCTACTTGGAAATGCCATAGGTATTCTCCATTATCAGACATTTGTTTGTTATTGGAGAAATCCTAGCACTATGATTGTTATTGTCAAACATTTGTTTGTTATACTGGTCGCGACACCTGAGAGCACCTGACTATGCACCCGACCCGCTCACGAACCGCCGCGCGGCTGCCCCAGCGCAGAAATGGCATCGTGCGGTTCAACAAACTGCTGGACGCCACCGAGCGACTTATCGAGCGAATGCCGGTCAGCGACATCACCCTGAACCTGATCGCAACCGAAGCGGATGTGCCGCGGGTGTCCGCCTACCACTTTTTCCCCGGCGTTGACGCGGTCCTGGCCAGCCTGTACGACCGGTTCTTGGAGGAAATGCTGGAACACGCAGTGAACGCCAATTCTGGGACCGCCTGGCAGGAGGGCCTGCGGCTGATGTTCGAGAGCGGCCGCGCCTTTTACGAGTCCCGTGGAGCTGCGATGCAACTGGTGCTGTCCCCCGCCCTGCCCAAGAACATCAACTCCGGCAACCGCCGGTTCGGCCGGGCGATCTTCGACTGGTTGTGCGAGAGTTTCGCGGTAGAAGCGTCGGACGATCTGCTGTTGGCCTGTGAGGTTCTGGTGGAAATCGTGGACAGCGTCTGGAGCAAATCCTACCAGGAGCATCGGCGAATCACCGACCGCCTGTTCGATGAATCCGTGTTGGCGGCGACGCGCTACCTCGGTGCGTACCTGCCGGATGGTGGATCAAGCGGCAGCTGAGTCTGATCCCTGCCGCAGATGTCAGCTGCACCCGAGGCATCATGGTCCGGGTACCCAGTTTCGAGCAGAGCCCTCGGTACACCAGCTCCACCAAGCGCTGCCCCGCCTTGGGCCCCGCCTTGCGCCGGGCCCACGGTAAGCGTTGTAGTTTTGGACTGGTTACTCCAACCAAACGCGGCAGTGATCATAGTGCCGCGCTGTTCTGCCTGGTGGAAACCATATTACTGGGGAGCGGCTGCACAGTCCTATGCGAGATCAGACCCGCTCTACCACTTCCTGCGAAGAGTTTCCGAAAACAGCCTCTCGTAGCTGGCGGCGCAACTGTCGGGATCGAAACTCGCTCGCAGTCGGTCCACAACAGCGCGCTCGACACGTGGCGCCTCCAGCTGCTCGATAATGGCGCGAGCCAGGGCGCCGGCATCTCCCGGGGGTACCACCTTGCCGGCACCGCTAATGGCTACAGGCTGGCGCACCCCGGGCAGGTCGGAAGCGACCACCGGACAGCCGCACTGCATGGCTTCGATCTGCACCAGCCCGAAGGATTCGGTGGCATTGAGGCTAGGCACCACAAGCACACCCAGGTTGGCATAAAAGGCGCCCATCTCCTGTTGGCTCAGCACACCCAGGAATGTGAAGTTTCCTCGCCTCTGCCAGTGGTCAATACGTACCTGCATCGCTGAAAAATAGTCCTGTTCCGCCCACACATCACGATATTGACCGGCGAATAGAACCCGGGCACGCGGGAAACGTTCCAGTACTGCGGGGAGTGCATCCAGCAATACCTCCACACCTTTTTCTGCGCTGAACCGGGTGGCCATACCGATAATGGGCACCGCGTCACAATTGTGACGCGCGCGAAACGCCGCCGCCTCCTCAGCGCTGGTTTCGGGCAGATCCACCGGCGGCAATATCACTTCGCGCTTGCAGGCGTAGCGACGCAGGAATGCTGAGTGCTCTGCATAGTCCCGCGTGTAGGCGACTACTTTATCGGCCCAACTTCCGGCCAGGTTATTCGTAAGCAGGACCGCAGCGTTGGCCAGCCTGTTGACAGCACCAGCCGGTAGAACAAGGTCACAGTGGTAAGTGATGACGACCGGCTTACCACGTAAGCGCGCCACCAGCGCGAGCCCCGCGCTGTCGAACTGGGGCAGGTGGAGCAAAACGATATCATGACTACCCATCAGGCGGGCCGCCCGGGCGTAAAGCGCGGGGCTGATTACACCCTTGCTCACGCGGAACAATACGGGTGCCCGCACAATGTCCACGCCCGATGCCTGCTCGTGCATCGGCAGTTCCGCTTCGTGCTGGCTGGCCAGCACAGTCACGTGGTGACCCCTGCGTACCAGGGCCTTCGCCAGTCGCTGTGCGTACAGTGTCAGGCCACTGGTGTGTGGGCAGTAGTACGTGAGCACCATAAGGATACGCATGCGCTGGCTAGCCCGACTCCCGGTGGTGCTCTTGCATCCAGCCAAAAACTGCGGCCAGCCCGGTGTCAAGGTCGATCTTCGGCTGCCAGCCCAGCAAGGTCTCAAGTTTACGCAGGTCAGAAATATACACTCGCTGATCTCCCTGCCGCCAGCTGCGCCAGTGCACCGGGAGTTGCCGACCCACCAAGGCCTCCAGGCGGGGGCCGAACTCCGCCCAGACAGACAGGCTACGCGAAGCGCCTCCACCGACATTGAACACTTGCCCCGCGGCCACATCGATGCGCGAGACGACCAGGTCATACACATCCAGCAAATCGTCAATATGCAGCAAGTCACGCACCTGCTTGCCGTCGCCGTAAATGCTGATTGGTTCGCCGCGAAGGGCAGCGATCATGAACCAGGCCACCCAGCCCTGGTCCGCAATACCGTGCTGACGCGGTCCGTAGATACAGCTTTGCCGCAGAACCACCGTAGGCAGCCCATAGATGCGCTGATAGTCCCGCACATACTGATCGCCGCTACCCTTCGAGCAGCCGTAGGGCGAATGGAAGTCCAGCGGCTGCTCCTCATCGATACCGATGGGCAGCGATGCGAACCGGTAACGCGTTGCCTCCCCAATTACCTCCACGTTGTTTATATCGCCATATACCTTGTTGGTAGAGGCGTAGATCACGATGGGAGGATGCGTGCTCGAGCGCGCTGCCTCCAATACATTCAGCGTCCCCAGGGCATTGATCGCGAAGTCTTCCCGGGGATTGAGCAGAGAACTGGTCACCGCAACCTGTGCCGCCAGGTGCACTACGACATCAGCACTGTGCACTGCAGCGCACAGCGTCTCGTAATCGCGCACATCCGCACCGAGGAAATCCAGCCCGCCGCCGACAGGCCCGGACTGCAGCCAATCCACGTTGGCTTGCGCGCCCGAGCGACTGAGGTTGTCGTAAATTATCACACGCTCCCCGCGCTGCAGCAGGCGTGCCGCGTAGTTGCAACCGATGAATCCGGCACCACCGGTGATCAGGTAGGTTTTCATGCGGGTTGACCCTCCACCGATAAGTCAATGGCGCTTGAGTCTTCGAGGGCCGCATTCAGCTCCGACCTGACCAGGCGGGCTACACTGCGGCCGTCACGAATCGCATAATTGGTGCCCCTGTCCTCTGGGTAGATCTGTGCCATCGATGCGAGGTACAGGCCCTTGAGCGGGGTTTTCACATCGGGCACCGTTGATGCATAGCCCCTCGTCACCACGGGCTGGGCAAAGCGGGCTCGCCACAAGTAGTGGCGTTTTACCCATTCGGGCTGAAAGTCCGGGAATATTCTCTGCAGAAAGGGCAGGCAATACTGCAGCATTTCGTTCGCATCCAAACGGTAAAACGCATCGCTCT
>JBFZEF010000387.1:0-2542 GCA_041307045.1 Halioglobus sp. | reverse complement strand
ACGAAGTCCCGCACGAATTCCTCGCGCAGGTCATCGATATAGATTTCCTTCACGCCCAGCGCTTTGGCCTTGGCGCGGGCGGGCTCCAACTCCTCGCCCTGGCCAATGTCGGCGGTAAAGGTGACCACCTCGCACCGGTAGTTATCCTGCAACCAGCGCACGATGACCGAGGTATCGAGGCCTCCGGAATAGGCCAGCACAACTTTCCTGATGTCTGACATGTGATGCTCCCTGTGTCTGTAGTGTCGATGGCGGCTGTGCCGGGACAGCGGCTGTACTGAAAAGGCGGCCATTCTACCCCCGGCGGGCGCCGATTCCCAGCCGCGGCCGATCAAGCCCGGAAGCCCGTTTCAGCGGGGTAAGAGACCGCAGCGTTCCGGTTCCCGCTGCGGCGGCTTTGCGGTAGCATGCAGCTTCCGCCGATTGAGCCACAGACCCGCCACCCCAAGTGAACGAACTGACGATAACCCGCCCGGACGACTGGCATGCGCACCTGCGCGACGGCGCCGCCCTGGAACACACCTGCGCCGACCTGGCCCGCTATTTTGGCAGGGTCATCGTGATGCCCAACCTCAGCCCGCCAGCGGCCACGGTGGCGGAAGCAGCCCAGTACCGCGATCGTATTCTCGCGGCGATGGCGCCGCTGGAACGCCGTTTCGAACCGCTGATGACGCTCTACCTCACTGACCGCACGGACCCGGCCGAAATCGCCCTCGCGGCCGCCTCCAGTTTCGTCCATGCGGTGAAACTGTATCCCGCGGGCGCCACCACCAACTCCGCCGCAGGCGTCACGCGCCTGGAAGGGCTGTACGGCACCCTGGCCGCCATGGAAGAAGCGGACCTGCCGCTGCTGGTGCACGGGGAAGTGACGGATCACGACATCGATATATTCGATCGCGAGAAAGTGTTCATCGACCGCCACCTGGCGCCCATCGCGGAGCGCTTTCCCGGCCTGCGTATCGTGTTCGAGCACATCACCACCCGGGATGCGGTCGCGTTCGTGCGCGAGGCCCGCAGCGGGATTGCGGCGACCATCACCGCCCATCACCTGCTGTACAACCGCAACGATATGCTGGTAGGGGGGATCCGGCCCCACTATTACTGCCTGCCGGTTCTCAAGCGCAACATCCACCAGCTGGAACTGCAGGAAGCGGCCACCTCCGGCAACCCGCGCTTTTTCCTCGGCACCGACTCGGCGCCCCACAGTACCGGCGCCAAGGAAACCCGCTGCGGCTGCGCCGGCGTCTACACGGCCCATGCCGCCATCGAGTTCTACGCCGAAGTGTTCGAACAGCTGGGCGCCCTGGACGCCCTGGAGGCCTTCGCATCGCACTTCGGCCCGGACTTTTACCACCTGCCCCGCAACATCGACAGCATCACCCTGCGCCAGCAGGAATGGCAGGTACCCGAACAGCTGCCGCTGGGCCGGGATTTCCTCACCCCGTTGCGCGCGGGTGAAAGCCTGTCCTGGCGCGTGCTGGATCGGGGCATCTGATCTTTTGAAGGAAGCCGAGGAACACCGCCTGTGTGATCGCTTCCGCGGCTTCCTGCCGGTTATTGTCGACGTGGAGACCGGCGGATTCATCGCCCGTACCGACGCGATCCTGGAAATCGCGGCCACTATCGTGCGCATGGATGAGAACGGCCTGCTGTCTGTGCACCGCACCCACGACTTTCACCTGCAACCCTTCGAGGGCGCCAACATCGAGCAGTCCGCGCTGGATTTCACCGGCATCGATCCCTACCACCCGTTCCGCCAGGCGGTGCCGGAGGCCCAGGCGCTGGACGAATTGTTTCGCATCCTGCGCAAGGAGATCCGCGACCAGAACTGCACCCGGGCCATACTGGTCGGGCACAATGCCCACTTCGACGCCGGCTTCATCAATGCGGCAGTAGAGCGCTGCGGTATCAAGCGCAGCCCATTCCACCCCTTTTCCTTCTTTGATACCGCCACCCTGTCCGGCCTTGCCTACGGCCAGACGGTGCTGGCCAAGGCCTGCCAGGAGGCCGGCATCGTGTTTGACAACAAGGAGGCGCACTCCGCCGCGTACGATGCCGAGCGCACCGCGGAATTGTTCTGCGAAATCGTCAATCGCTGGAAGGAGTGCGGCGGCTGGGTGCCCAACTTCGGCTGAGCCGCATCGCCCGACGCGGGGAAACACTGGTCGACGGCCGAGAGGCTAGTCCTGGCCGCTGATCTGGTTGAGGATGATATCGAGCTGTGCCATCAGCTCGTCGATGCTGTCGATCCCCAGCAAGCTGTACTTGAGCGCCTCTTCCAGCGGCAGCAGCTGGATCAGGCTGCAGGCTACCTGCCAGGCATCTGCATGATCGACGTCCAGGCCCATACGCTGCACGTGGGGATGGGTCTCGATGCTGCGCAGGACATCGAGCAGCGCTTGCCACTGTGGTGCCATGGGGGCAGGCTGCAGGGCGGGCCGCAGCCGGACCTGCCCCACCACCAGGCCATTGGGTCGCACCGAGGTTTCATCCAGATCGAAACGCTGCCCGCCCTGGATCGTCACACCCAGCAAACCGTTGG
>JBFZEF010000385.1:0-3902 GCA_041307045.1 Halioglobus sp. | reverse complement strand
AAGACTCGAACTATGAGGTGCGGGTGGAAACTCCGCTTACTTCATCGACATTAGACAGAATCCACTAAACCCACCCCAAAAATTCTATTCCAGCCCGTCCGCTTCCTGTTCCCGGGCAGCTTCACATATAAAATATGCGGTCCTTGTACTGGGCTACCAGCCTGGCATTGTATTCCATGCCACCATCGACGTTGCCGGCCAGGAAGATGGGGGGTGTGAAGCCGCGCAAATCCCTCCTGCCCTTCTAATTTCCTACTGAACATGCTCAAGAACCAAATCCGCCAGGCCTGATTCGACCTGGCGGAAGTGGAAAGAGCTGAAAATTTTACAGTATCTTCCCAGTCATCTCATTCCATCTCAGCGGGTCACCACCGGCAGGTATAGCTCAGTGTGATCGACATAGATGAAGGAGATATTATCAGGATCGGACAGCAGTCGCACCAAGGCCAGCTCCTTCAATTGGGACATGCTGATCGGCACCAGCACATATGCCTGGATCGTAGAGGTGAGGCCACAGGCATCGGTGACAGAATAAGTCAGAGTGTAAATTCGGCCCGTGCCCAAGCCGCTTCGTTCGGCGCGCAGCTTGAACGAAAAGTCGTTCAAAATCACAATATCATTTGTTGTATTGCCGTCATCCAGGCCGTTATCGGGCTCGTTGGATGTGACGGAGACCAGCACCACATCAGGCGCCGAGCCGGCATCGCTGCTTACAGCGACCGATACCGGAACATATTTGTGATTCGGCGGCCAAAGTACGCCGGGATTGACGTGCACCGTGGTCTCGACGCGGCAAAAGCGGGCCACCAGAGGGTCGTGATCGCTGGCGCCGCGCGCAATGTCACCCGGGTAATCGGCCGGGAAGTCGGCGTTAACATGGGCAGCACGCGCCTGAGTCAGGAAATCCAGCAGAGAGGGAGTGACGAAGATTTGGTCGAGCGTCTGGGTCTGTCCCTGGAAGATGTAGCTGTAAGCGCTGTCGTCGTCGGCAACCAGCAAGGCATCGAATAGGTTGCTCAAGCCCTGGTTGTAGAGCGGGGCGAGCTGGTCGGAGGGGAAGAGTGCGTCGCCGGGTACAAAGGGGTCGTCCGGACGTGGGTAGACGTTGAAATCGCCGCCCACCGCCGCCTTCACCGATGGACTGGCAGCCTGCAGCGCGGCAACGATCTGGGCATTGTAAAGCGCCTGCTCGGTGCGCTGCCCGACACGCGCATTGGGCGTGCTGCTGAAGTGGTTGCTGATGGCGTACAGGTCTACAAACGCGCCGGTTTTAGCGGCATCCTTCCAGATGCGGAACAGGCCGACTTGCGGAGGGCGGGTGAAGACATTGGGACCGTCTACACCGGTGCTCAGGTCGACGTCGTCCGGCAGGTCAGCGTTCAATGCCTTGGGATTCTGCACGTCGCTGTTGTAGGGCAAAGCGACACCGCGGTAGCTGACTGTTGGTCTGCTGCCCAGAACTGGATCGGTTGTGGAAACAGGCAGCAGCTCGACCCGGTCGGTGCGGTACAGGAAGCCCGAGACGATACCGCGGTCGTCAGCGCCGTCACGATCGTAGACGGCCTCGTAGGCGGGTCCGCCCAGAGAGGCCACGGTCAGAGCCAGCTCCTGCAGGGTGTCGGGCTTGCCGTCGGCGTCATTCACAGGTCCGCAAACCAGCGTACCGCCAGAAACGGTGCAGATGTCCTGGTCTTCGGCTTCCTGGATCAAAAGGATATCCGGACTGTGCAGGTCGTTGATGATCTGCAAGGCGATGTCATCCAGGTGGGCCTGATAAACCGCCTGGCTGGCGGGGACGTAGTCGAAAGGCGGGGAGGCACCCGGGCAGCCGGGGTTACCCATGAAATCGCAGCCGTCGAAGAGGTCGTCGCGGTAATCGTAGAGGTTTTCGACGTTGTAAGGCGCCAGGCTGTACTCGGTGGTGCGATCGAAGGATTGCGGCGGGCTGTTCAGGGAGGGGTCCACGCCGGGAGTAAAGACCGGCTGGTCGACGACCATGATCTGGTACTTGCTGAACGAGTAATACAGGCCGCCGACAGGGGCGCTGGTCATGGTGTCGAAGGTGCGGGCGGGCGGCAGCAGCAGGGTGTTGTCATTAGCGGTAGCCTTGACACCCAGGCTGCCAATGATGATGCGGTAGCCATTGCCATCGTCGAAGAGGGCGGGGTCGTTGTCCACGGGGTGCGGGTCGCGGAAGGCGCGCCGGTCGTAGGGATCTGCGCGCAGAGCGATGGGATGGTCGCCGCGCGCCAGCCAGATCTCGGCATCGGCGGTGGAAGGGAAGACGTCGCGCCCATCGATGGCGACGCTGTTGGCTGGAACCTGCAGGCGCATGCCCTCGCGCCTCTCCCAATAGCGGTTGGCGTCAGCCAGGAGGTCGGGTGGGCTGACCAGAACGGCGGGAATTTCGGCATCCAGGTCTACCGCACTGCGCACCACAGCCAGGGCACTGGCGCTGGTGAGCTCGGTAAAGTAGAAGTACTCCGATACGCGCGCATAGACAACCACTTCATCGCCCACCTGCGGGACATAGCCGCCGATCAGGTCGGTGAAGCCGCCCATGAAGACGAAGATGCCGTCCGAGGAATTGGGGTCGCTGTCGGACGTGGCAGCGGTGTTCTGCAGGAAGAAACCGTACTGCGAGCCGCCGCTGGAAGTGCGCGCCAGTGTCTTCTGGTAGATGATGCCCTGTACGGCCACACGTCCTGTGCTAGATCCGTTGCCAGTGAGCGGAGCGTAGCTCGAGCGGTGCAGTAAACCGTCATCTGTATCCGCAACCGAACCCTGGACGGTGCCGATTGGCAGGACCGGAATGACCGTAACAGAGAGGCTGCAGGTACCGGTTTGCGGGGTGGCGTCGTTGTTGGTAGCCACCACCTCGACGGTGTAGGTGCCGGCAGGAACCGCAGCATCTGCGATTATGTCGGCGGTGGCCGTGCCACCCACGCCAGCCGCCGGAACCAGGTTAAAAAGATCGATGGTACCAGGGCCTGGTGAGGGCGTGACACTGTTGACCAGGATATTGATCACCGTGCCGTCGGCGTCAGAGGCGCTCACCGCGCGGGTGGCGGCAAATCCCTGAGCTGTGACCAGGGCAGCGCCGCAGTTGGAGATGACCGGTTGATTCATGACCGCAGCGAAGGTCTGATTGGTATTGACCGCACCGAAAGTATGCGCGGCTGCACCAGTCCAGGTGAAATCTGTGTAGGTGGTGCCGCTGCCGGAAAGCTGGAGCGACTGTCCAACAGGCTCACTACCTGCCTCACTCACGCCGATATCTTCGCTGGGCAGGCCGTTGGCCGGTCCGCCGACCGCAGTGAAGCTGCCTTCGTAGCTCAGGAACTGCACCACACTGTTGGCGGCGTCGACCAGCGCAATCCCGTCTGGCGATCCATTCTGGATGCCGTTCGCAGGATAGCTTATAGAAACGGTGCCGAAGCCGTTCCCCAGGTCCGGGATCAGGCTGCTCAATGAGGTGGTGTTATACGGAGCACCGCCGGAGCCGTTATAGAGCACCACGCTCCAACCGGTCAGGTCGGTGCCGGCAGGACCGGCGATTTCGATCGCTTCGCCGGCGTCGGTGCCGATGTTATCGTAATGGATCTCGTTGATGAAGACGGCAGGAGCAGCCCGGGCGTCCAACTGTGGCAGCGGCGTAAGGCTGAGCACCAGCGCTGCGGTCAACAACACCGCCAGGCACCGGTCGAAAAGGAACGATCTACGAGGGCGAAACAGGTTCAACTTTTGCATCGTAAGGCTCCTTTCAGAAGATATTCGATTGTCGGAACGGTTTGTTATGAAAGATGGGGAAATAGCACAAGCCTTCCCCGGCAAATGTATATGATTATATTGTATCTTTTTTAATAAGAAATGCAATACTGGCTGATAATAGATCGGAAGAG
>JBFZEF010000384.1:0-8314 GCA_041307045.1 Halioglobus sp. | reverse complement strand
CCCGCTGGTTGACCCGGCAGCGCATGGCGGCGACCCGGCTGATGCGTTCCATGTGGTATGCCCCTCGCTGCCGGGATATGGTTTCTCCGGCAAACCGACCGTGCCGGGTTGGGGCGTCGAGAAGATAGCCGATACCTGGGCGACACTCATGGCCCACCTCGGCTACGACAGCTACTTCGCCCAGGGCGGCGACTGGGGTTCCGCGGTCACCAGCGCGCTCGGAGTACGCGACAGCGCGCACTGCAGGGCTATTCACATAAACCTCGTCGCGGCACGACCGGATCCACTCGACAACCTCACGGAGCTGGAGCAGCGCGCGCTCGCCGGCATGCAGCACTACCAGGACTGGGATTCCGGCTACTCCAAGCAGCAATCCACCCGCCCGCAGACCCTCGGCTACGCGCTGGCGGACTCACCGCTCGGGCAGGCCGCCTGGATTATCGAGAAATTCTGGGCCTGGACCGACTGCGAGGGTCATCCGGAAAATGCGCTGACACTCGATGAGATGCTCGACAACATCATGCTCTACTGGCTGACCGGCAACGCCGCCTCCTCAGCCCGCCTCTACTGGGAGAGCTTTCGCTCCATGGGCCTCGGAGAGGTCGACATTCCGACAGGTTGCAGCATTTTTCCCAAAGAGATCTTCATCTGCTCAAGGCGTTGGGCCGCCAATCGCTACAAGAACATCATCTACTGGAACGAACTCGACAAGGGCGGTCACTTCGCCGCGTTCGAGCAACCTGAGATCTTTGTAGATGAAGTGCGCAATTGCTTCAGGCTGGCAGGCTAACCGGAGAGCCGGGTGCGGGAAGAACCGTTGTGACAAGGGAATCCCACCACAACAATACGTCTACCGCCATGCCGTAGTCACAGCTCCCTCCATGCGATTGCGTGATGCAGGTGGCGCTGGTGACTGAGGGCGCTACGGCCGCATCCCGTTGCGGCCGCGGAAACAATCTGCTCACAACATCTGGTGTATCCGGCAACAATCCCTAGTTGCGAATAACGCGAGTAGTGATGCCGTCGGACGTCACCCGGACAGCATCGCCGACACGGAATTCATTGGCAGAGCCGGCCTGCACTACCGACATCAACAGGTTGCTTTCAAGACGCACGGTAATCTCCAAACCGGGGGTGGTGGATCGGGTCATGGCGTTCGCCGCGGCGCCACCGGCCACCGCGCCGGCCACCGCGCCAGCGCTATTGGCGCGGTTGCTGCTGCCCAGGGAGCTACCTGCAATACCGCCCAGCGCGGCGCCAGCGGTGGTGCCGACACGACTCGGGGCGTTCTGGATGCTCACCTCACGCACGGCGTATACCATGCCCATTTGGACTGATTGCGCACGTCCGGCCTCACTGCTGGAGAAAGTACCGGTGTTGTTGGTCGTTTCACACGCGGTCATCAGGGTGGCCGCACCCAGCATGGTTACAGCGAGGATTAATCGGGTAATGTTCATACGTAAACTCTCCAAATTGATAAAACCGGGCGCGAAAAAACTATAGCGTCATCGATGTGCGAAGTCCAACGCACACCCGCTCCAGGAACTTGCTGCCGCCCCCCGATTCCCGGGTATTGTTTGACCAATTCAGGTACTGCGGACACGCGCCGGGCCGTGCCGCGCCGCGGTATGCTGAGGCCATGCAAGAAACAATAATCGACAGGCGCGTTATGCTGACAGCGAAAAGGCACTGGAAACAGGCCACTGACTATGCCTATTGGACGGGCATGGCCACTGGCATGATCGTAGGCGCCAGCCTTGGGGTGATGGTTGGCCTGGTGTGGTAGCCAACACTGAACCGCGGGCAAGCCGCGCGGGGTCACCCGGGGGCGTAGACTGTTGCTGTAATTGGAGGCTCGGGTCGGAATCGAACCGGCGTACACGGAGTTGCAGTCCGCTACATGACCACTCTGTCACCGAGCCGTATCTGGGGAGAACATGGAGCGGGAAACCGGATTCGAACCGGCGACCTCAACCTTGGCAAGGTTGCGCTCTACCAACTGAGCTATTCCCGCACACTATTGCGTGCCAAACTTGACGGCGCCCATTGTATTCACCAGCCCGCCAGAGTCAAGAACAATACCAGATAATTCCCGCAACTGGCTGAATTACAAAGAATTGTCCTTATCCTTGATAACGACCCAGGCGGCCTTCAGGTAGACGAACATGGACCATAAGGTGAGCACCGCCGCGGTGTACAGGACCAGGTAGCACAGGGCCAGTAACCAGCTCTCGTCCCGGGCGGGATCGATGGCCAGCAAACCGGTAATGGCAATCATCTGGGCCGCAGTCTTCACCTTGCCGATATAAGACACAGCCACAGAGGTGCGCTGCCCCAACTCCGCCATCCACTCCCGCAGGGCCGAAATCACGATCTCGCGGCCGATGATAACGCAGGCCGCCAGGGTGAACAGCACGGTGTCGTGGCGCTCCACCAGCAGCACCAGGGTGACGGCCACCATCAGTTTGTCGGCCACCGGGTCGAGGAAGGCACCGAACGGCGTCATCTGGCCCAGGCGCCTGGCGAGATAGCCGTCGATCCAGTCAGTAACAGCGGCGAGGGCGAAGATGACAGCGGCCACGATCAGGTGGTTGTGGAATGGCAGGTAGAAAACCACCACCAGCACGGGGATCAGGAGTATCCGCAGGATGGTCAATGCGTTGGGTATGTTGATCGGCAAGACGCCGCGCTCCCCTTCAGGCTAGTCACCGATATTATGCAGGTGATCGTAGATTTGTTGGGCCATTGTGGCACTAATACCTGAAACTTTCTTCAGCTCCTCGATATTCGCATTCTCCACTGCCTGGGCGCTGCCGAAATGGCGCAGCAGTTCGCGCCGGCGCTTCGCCCCCACCCCCGCTATGTCTTCCAGCCCCGAGCGCTGCCGCGCCTTGTCCCGTCGCGCCCGGTGGCCGGTTATGGCAAAACGGTGAGCCTCGTCCCGTATCTGCTGGATCAGGTGCAGGGCGGGATGATCGACTCCCAACTGGCACTCGCGCCCGGTAGCGGCGTTGAGCAGGGTTTCAAACCCCGCCTTGCGGCTGACACCCTTGGCCACTCCGATGACTTCAACGCCGGTGACCTGCAGGTCCGCCAGCACCGCCACGGCCTGGCTGACCTGACCCTTGCCGCCATCGATAAACAGCACATCCGGCAGCGGCGCCTCGCCGGATTTGAGTCGCTTGTAGCGGCGCTCCAGGGCCTGCTGCATGGCGGCGTAATCGTCGCCCCCGGTAATGCCATCAATATTGAACCTGCGGTAATCAGCCTTGCGCGGGCCGCCCTGGTCGAATACCACGCAGGAGGCCACCGTGGCCTCCCCGGCGCTGTGGCTGATATCGAAACACTCCATGCGCTCGGGCAGCTCCGGCAGGCCCAGTAACTCCTGCAGGGCCTGCAGGCGTTCGACCATGGACTGGCGCCCGGTGAGGTGGGACGCCAGGTTGGACTGGGCGCTTTGCAGGGCCAGTTGCAGCCAGCGCGCGCGGGCATCGCGCACGCTGCTGCGCAGCCTGACCTGCCGCCCCGCCGCGCTGGACAGTGCCAGGGCCAGGGTGGTCGCATCCTCCGGCGCCTCATTGACCAGCAGTTCGGCCGGCACGGCGCGCGCGCCGCCGAGATAGTACTGGGGAATAAACGCGCTGAGCACTTCTGCCACTGTCTCCTGCAGGCGCAGTGGCGGGTAGTAGGTCTTGCTCCCCAGCACCCGGGCGCCGCGCACAAACAGCACCTGGACGCAGGCCCTGCCCGCCGCCACCGCCGCGGCCACGATATCCAGGTCACCCTTAACACCCTCGATACCCTGGCTGGCCTGCACCTGTTGCAACTGGCTGAGCTGGTCGCGGTAGCCGGCCGCTTTCTCGTAGGCAAGCTCGGCCGCGGCCCGCTCCATCTCGTCGGCCAGGCGCACCATCAGTTCCTGGGACTTGCCGCGCAGGAACAGCGCCGTGCTCTCGACCTGTCGAGCGTATTCCTGCGGCGTCACCAGCTCGACACAGGGCGCGGTGCAGCGATCGATCTGGTGCTGCAGGCAGGGGCGCGAGCGATTGCTGAAAAAACTGTCCTCGCACTGGCGCACCTTGAAAACTTTCTGCAGGAAGTGCAGGGACTCGCGCACGGCGCCCGCGCTGGGATAAGGGCCAAAATACTGCCCCTTGCGCCGTTTCGCCCCGCGATGCAGGCTGAGGCGCGGATACTTGTCCTCGCTGGAGAGAAAAATATAAGGATAGGATTTGTCATCGCGCAGCAGGATATTGTAGGGCGGTTGCTGGGTCTTGATGAGGTTGTGCTCCAGCAGCAGGGCATCCACCTCGGTGGTGGTCACGGTCACCTGGATCTCGTGAATGCGCGCCACCAGCGCCATGGTTTTCTCGCTGAGCCCGCTGGCGCGGAAATAGCTGCCCACCCGGTTCTTCAGGTTGCGCGCTTTGCCCACGTAGAGCAATTTGTGCGCGGCGTCATACATCTGGTACACCCCCGGGCGGGTGGTCAGGGTCTTGAGGAAGGCCTTGTGGTCGAACTGGCTCACGCCGGTGCGCCGTAAATTCGCGGCTCGATTTCCAGGGCCACGCCGAAGGTGTCCAGCACCGAGCGCGCCACCGCGGCGGCGAGTTCCAGCAACTGCGCGCCCCTGTTGTTGCCGTAATTGACGATGACCAGCGCGTGCTCGGGATGAATTCCCAGGCCTTCAGCGCGGTATCCCTTCCAGCCACAGTAATCGATCAGCCAGGCGGCGGGCAGCTTCACCCGGCCGTCGGGCTGCGGGTACTGTGGCAGCCCCGCAAAACGCGCGGCCAGGTTCTGCGCCTGCGGCGCCGGCAGCACCGGATTCTTGAAGAAGCTGCCGGCGTTGGGAACCAGGGCGGGATCCGGCAGCTTGCTGCGGCGGATATCCACCACCGCCTCGAATACCGCCTGGGGTGTCGGCTGGTCGACCCCGCGCTCCGCCAGGGCCTGTGCCAGCACCGGGTAGGCGGTGTGCACATCGGGGCGCCGGCTCAGGTCCAGCGTGACGTGGGTGATCACCAGCTGGTCCTGCAGCTCATGCTTGAATACGCTGTCGCGATAGCCGAAGCGGCACTCGATGCCCGCCAGTGACTTTGTGCAGGCGCCGTCTATTCCGACGCAATCCACCCGCTGCACCAGTGGTGCGAGTTCGACGCCATAGGCGCCGATATTCTGGATCGGCGCCGCCCCCACGGTCCCGGGTATCAGGGCGAGATTCTCCAGCCCGTAGAGGCCGTGGCGCAGGGACCACTGCACCAGCTGGTGCCACTGCTCCCCGGCGGCCACCCGCAGGGTCACCGCATCGCCCCGCTCCTCCAGCACCTCGATGCCGCGGGTATCGAGGCGCAGCACCATGGCATCGAGGTCGCCTGCAATCACCACGTTGCTGCCCTCCCCCAGCGGGATTACGGCCAGGCCCCGGCTCGAGGCCCAGGCCAGCGCCTGGGTCAACTGCGCGTCATCACCGACCCGCACCAGGGCTTTGGCGGTCCCCTCCAGGGCGAGGGTATTGTAGGGCTGCAGTGACTCAGCGTGCAGGACGTGCATTACCGGCCTCCTGCTGCCTGGCCGCGACTGTCACGGGAGCGTGGCGCCGGTGAAGCGGGCGCGCACCGCGTCGAGATCCGCCTGGGTGTCGACGCCCGGGGGCACAGGCTCAGCGGCGGTCGCCACATGGATACCGACACCGTTGTAGAGCGCCCGCAACTGTTCCAGCTGCTCCAGCTGCTCCAGCGGCGCCGGTTGCCAGGTGACGTACTGGTGCAGGAACGCGGTGCGGTAGGCGTAGATACCAATATGGCGGTGCCAGTTGCCCTGGGTCGGCATGGCGTCCAGCCCCGAACGGAAATGCTCCCGCGGCCAGGGGATAGCGGCGCGACTGAAATACAGGGCCATGCCGCGGCGGTCACACACCACCTTGACGGCATTGGGATCCAGCAGCTCGGCGATATCGACAATGCCCTCGCACAGGGTGGCGATACCGGCCTGGGTATGGGTTGCCAGGTTGCGTGCCACCTGGTCGATGACACCCGGCGGGATCATGGGCTCGTCGCCCTGCACATTGACCACGATCTGCTCGTCGCCCCAGCCGAAATAGGCGGCTACTTCGTGCAGGCGGTCGGTACCAGAGGGATGGTCGGGCGAGGTCATGCAGACCTTGGCGCCGAAGCCCTCGGCCACAGCCATGATGCGCTCATCGTCCGTGGCGATGACCACCTCCCGGGCGGCACTGCGGCGCGCCTGCTCCCACACCCGCTGCACCATGGGTTTACCGGCGATGTCCAGCAGCGGTTTGCCCGGCAGGCGGGTGGAACCGTAGCGGGCGGGGATGACAACCGTATAGGCCATATAAGCTCCGTAGAAAAGTCAGCGACGCGCCAGCGCGATCACGGCATCGGTCACGGCGGCGGGGAGCCGCGCGGTGATTTTGAGGTACCAGGCATTGACGCCGGCGAGGCCGGCGCATTTTACCGCGTCCTTCTCGGTCATGATAATCGGCTGCTGCACCAGCCCGGTAAAATCCGCCGCGGTGTAACGGTGGTGGTCGGCGAAAAAACGCCGCTCGGGCTCGAAGCCCAGGGCCACCAGGGTGTCGACAAACTGGTCCGGCAGGGCAATGCCCGCCACGGCGACGACCTCGGTGGCCAGGGCCGCCGGCGTCGCGGGGCGCTGCTCGCCGCTGTCGATATTGACCAGGTAGTCCACCGCGTAGTGCACCCCGCGGCGGGGCTCCATGCTGCCGCGATACAGCACAAAATCGACTGCATCCAGCCGTTGCCGCGGCTCGCGCAGGGGGCCCGCGGGCAGGCAGAAGCCATTGCCGGTGCCGCGCTGTGCATCGACCAGGGCGATTTCGAGGTCACGCGCCAGGGCATAATGTTGCAGGCCGTCGTCGCTGATGACGATATCCACTTCGGCACCCGCGAGGAGGGACTGCACCGCCTGCGTCCGCCGCCGGGCCACCACGCAGGGGCAGCCCGTACGCCGGTGGATCAGGAGAGGTTCATCGCCACACTGGGCGGCGGGGCTGTCGGCCCGCACCCGCAGTGGTGCGCGTGAGCGGCCCGCACCGTAGCCCCTGCTGACCACACCCGGCCGCAAGCCAAGCTGCTGCAGGCTTTCCACCAGCGCAATCACCACCGGCGTCTTGCCGGTGCCGCCGACGCTGATGTTACCCACCACAACCACCGGTACCGGGGCGCGGTAAACGCCCAGCAGCTGATGGCGGTAGAGCCCGCGCCGAACCGCCGCCAGGCTGCGAAACAATGCTTCCAGCGGGCGCAACAACCACAGCCAGCGGGCGCTGCCGTACCAGGCCTTGACCAGGGCTTCCGCCAGCCCCGGGCGGGGTGGCCTCGCGGCGCGCGGCGCGATCATCACACGGCAAATTTCTGCTGGTAGAGCTGGGCGTACAGGCCGCCCTCCCGCAGCAGCTGCGCGTGTGTGCCGCTGGCCACTACCCTGCCCGCGTCCATCACCACGATGCTGTCTGCGTGCTCCACGGTGGACAGGCGATGCGCAATGACAATGGTGGTGCGATTGGCCCTGGCATTGTCCAGCGCCCGCTGGATGCGATGTTCCGACTCGTTGTCCAGGGCCGATGTGGCCTCGTCGAGGATCAACACGGGGGCATCCTTGAGCATGGCCCGGGCGATGGCGATGCGCTGGCGCTGGCCGCCGCTGAGGCCGCCGCCGTCATCGCCCAGCACTGTCTGGAACCCTGCCGGCAGGGCCTCGACGAATTCCCGTGCGTAGGCGGACTCGGCCGCCGCCAGCACCGTGTCCCGGCTCGCGGCGGCCTGGGTGCCGAAGGCGATATTGTTGTAGACCGTGTCGTTGAACAGGGCCGCATGCTGCGGCACCACGGCCAGTTGCGCCCGCAGGTTGGCCAGCCGGTAATCCTCCAGCGGGATCCCATCGAGCAGGATGACACCCTGTCGCGGCGGGTAGAACCGCGCCAGTAAATGCACGAGGGTCGTTTTGCCGCTGCCGGAACGGCCCACCAGGGCGACGGTTTTGCCGGCGGGGATTTCCAGCGATACGTCCTGCAGCACCAGGCGATCGCTGCCAGGGTAGGCAAATGACACGCCCCGCAGGCTGATATCGCCCCTGGCGCGGGCCACCTCGTAGCGGCCCGAGTCCACCTCGTCATCCAGGTCGAGCTGGGCGAAGATGTCCTCCGCCGCGGCCAGGCCCTGCTGGATAATGCTCTGGATCTCGCTCAGCTGGCGGATCGGCTTGCCCAGTTGGGTGGCCGCCGTGAGGAATGCTACCAGTGAGCCGGCGGTAAAGCCGCGCAGGTTGTCGG
>JBFZEF010000382.1:0-3719 GCA_041307045.1 Halioglobus sp. | reverse complement strand
TTTTCCGGCCTGGCCCCGCGCCAGGCGTAGATCGACTGGTCGTCATCGCCCACCACTGTCAGCTGGCCGCGCAAGCCGACGAGCTGCTTTACCAGCAGGTACTGGCTGCTGTTGGTGTCCTGGTACTCGTCCACCAGCAGGTAGTGCAGCTGCCGCTGCCATTTTTCGAGGATGTCCGGGTGGTGCTCGAACAGGACGGTGGGGCGCAGGATCAGGTCATCAAAGTCCAGCGCGTTGTAGGCTTTCAAGGCCCGCTGGTAGCGCAGGTAGGCCTGGGCGCAGAGTATATCGGCGGGGCCGCGCGCGCCGGCCAGGGCCTGCTCCGGCAGCACCCGGTCATTTTTCCAGTGGGAGATGCGCTGGGCGATGCTGCCCGCCAGCTCGCCCTCGGCCCCGTGCTCCTGAATCAGCAGGTCCCTGATCAGGTTGCGGGTATCCTCGCTGTCGAAAATGGAAAAGCCGGACTTGAGCCCCAGTAGCTGGCGCTCGGCGCGGATGATCTTCAGGCCCAGCTGGTGAAACGTGCTGACGGTCAGGCTCTCGGCGTTGCCGCTGCCGAGCAGCTTGCCCACCCGCGCCTTCATCTCCCGCGCCGCCTTGTTGGTGAAGGTGACCGCGGCGATGCGGCTGGCGCTGATGCCGCAGGCCTGCACCAGGTAGGCGATCTTGCGGGTGATCACGCTGGTCTTGCCGCTGCCGGCGCCGGCCAGCACCAGCAGGGGGCCGTCGATGTAGTGCACCGCCTCCCGCTGACGGGGGTTGAGTGGGGTCACCGGGCCGGCCCGATCACCGAGCGGTTTGCGCTACGGCGCAAGCCGCTCAGCCGTAGGTGCAGAGGTAGGCGGTCTCGACGCCAACCCTGAGCTGGAATGTCTCGTTGGCGGCCACGACAAACTGTTCCCCCTGCTCGAAGGTAGTCCACTCCTCGCTTCCCGGCAGGCGGACCGTCAGGGCGCCGCTGACCACGGTCATCGTCTCCCTCTGACTGGTGCCGAATTCAAACTCCCCCACCGCCATCACCCCGACGGTGGCGGGCAGGGTGGCGCTCTGGAAGGCAATGGAGGCTACCTTGCCATCAAAATACTGGTTGATCCTGAACATACGGGCTCCTGTGACGGGCAGGTGAGTCGGCTGTAACCGGGGGCTGCGCATTTTCCTATGTTTCGATGGATCAGCGCAAAAGAAAAAAGGCCGGCAGCGGGGCTGTCGGCCTTTTTTTGTCGAACCGGGCCGCGGGCGCTGCCAGGCAGCGACCGCGGGTCCTGGTTTAGCGCACGCCGCTGCGGGCCATGCCCTGGGGCGTGAAGAACTTGCTATCGGTGTTGCCGAGTCCCTGCTGATACGTGCCGGGAATCATCTTGCCGTTGAAGTTGTAGATATTCTGCAGCACGTCGTAGAGGCCAAAGGCCGAGTTGAACTCGGCGTTGTCGCCGTACAGGGGGGCTGGGTACAGGTACTGCAGGCGCCACAGCTGGCCCCGGCCGTCATACTGGTCACTGGCAACCGCTACCCAGCTGTCCTCGTCGAGATAGAAGGTGCGGCGGCTGTACAGGTGACGCTGGCCCTCCTTGAGGGTGGAATCCACGACCCAGACGCGGCGCTTTTCCCAGCGCGTGGCTTCAGGCTTGAGGAACTTGGGCCCCAGGGTATCTTCCATCGGCATCTCGAAGACGAACTTGTTGTTGTTCGCCGGAACGATCATCTCCTGCTTGCCCACCAGCTTCCAGTTGAAGCGCTCGGGTGAGCCGTTGTAGACGAAGGCGTCGTCGTAGGTGGACGTGCCCGCAACCCCGGGGTTGGGCGTATCGAAGGACACCGCCGGCGCCAGCCGCACCCGGCGTTGGCCGACCAGGTACTGCCAGGCCTTGCGGCCCTTGCCCTCGGTGTAATCCGCGCCGGGTTCGTGCACCAGCAGGATCTCGCCGGCCCGGCGGGCGGGGGCGTTGTAATCGATACGCAACAGGGTCCAGGGCGTATCGCCTATCGGCTCATCGGGATTCCGGAACATGGGGTATGCCGACACCGAGTGCTGGCTGGTGGCCATCACCGGCTTGCCGGAGGAGTCGACGTAGTAGGCGTCGACGTCCTGATTGAATTCCACACCGTAGCGGATCATGTGGTTCCAGATGGCTTCCAGCCCCGATTGGGGAATAGGGAACGGTATGCCGGGCAGGTTGCCCTCGATTTTCTGGCCGTCGGCCGCCAGGGTGGCGCCGGTGGCATTTTTCAAGGTATTGGCGTTGTACCAGTCGGGGCGGGTGACGGTCCGGCGGGTCGGGTAGACGTGTATTGCAAAGCCGTCCGCGCCGTATTTCTCGAACATTGCCTTGGTGCCCGGGTTCAGGAAGGTCTCATGTTCCTTCCAGTTGCCGCCATCGATGATGTAGAGCGGCTTGTCATCGGGGAAGGGGTCGGGGTAGTTCTTTCCCTTCTCAAAGCCGGGGGGTGGCGGCGTAGGTTCGGTGTTCCAAGCGGGGATGCTGCCATCGGCGTTGCCGGCCATTTCGGCGCCCACCGGGGTCAGGGTTTTACCCAGCTGGGCGGCCTGTTCCGGTGAGACTGCCGCCAGGGCGCTGCCGGCTGCCAGTGAGCCCAGAAGCAGGGCGGCTTTTATGTGTTTCTGCATGGTGAAATATACTCCTTAGCTGTTTATTTTAGTCACCTGCGCATAGGGTAGTGCAAGAGAATGAGGAAAGCCATACGTAAAACCGGGTTCTTTGTTTCTTGGGCCATGGTCTCTCCGGCCACGCTCAGCGCACCCCGCTGCGGGCCATCCCCTTGGGCGTAAAATATTTATCGTCCTGGTCGACGCCGCTCTGGTACTTGCCCGGGATGGCCTTGCCGTTGAGGTTGTAGATGTTCTGGAGGAGGTCGTAGGCGCCATAGGCCGAACCGTAACCCGCCTTGCGGCCGTACAGGTCGGCGCCATAGAGATACTGCAGACGCCACAACTGGTCCCGCCCATCGTACATGTCCGCGGCCACCGCCGCCCAGGTGTCCTCGTCGAGATAGAAAGTGCGCCTGCTGTAGATGTGGCGCTGACCCTCCTTCAGGGTTGATTCCACCACCCACACCCGGTGTTTCTCCCAGCGGATATACTCGGGTTTGAGAAATCTGGGCCCCAGGGCATCCTCCAGCCTGGTCTGGAACAGGAATCGATAGCTGGCGGCGGGAATAATCACTTCCCGCTTGCCCACCAGGCGCCAGTCGAAACGTTCCGGCGAGCCGTTGTAGATGCCGGCGTCATCATAGGTGGAGGTGCCCGCCACCGCCGGGTTGGGGGTATCGAAAGACACCGCCGGTGCCAGGCGCACGCGGCGCTGCCCGACCAGGTACTGCCAGGCCTGGCGGCCCTTGCCCGCGGTATAATCGGCGCCCGGTTCGTGGACCAGCAGGATTTCCCCGGCCCGCCGCGCCGGCGCCTCGTAGTTGATCCGTAACTTGGCCCATGCCTTGTCGCCAACCGGTTCATCGGGCGTCCTGAACATGGGGAAAACCGAGGTCGAGTAGGCGGACGTGGCGAGGACCGGACTGCCGCTGGAGTCGACGTAGTAGGCATCGTAGCGTTGCGAGGTGTCCTCGCCATAACGGACCATGTGATTCCAGATGGCCTCCAGCCCTGACTGGGGGAGGGGAAAGGGCACACCCGGGTAACTGCCCTTGATTTTCTGCCCATCCGCGACCAGGGTGGCGCCGGTGGCATTCTTAAGGGTGTTGGC
>JBFZEF010000379.1:0-2586 GCA_041307045.1 Halioglobus sp. | reverse complement strand
TGACGATATTGTCCCTGGCGAGCAGCTCCCTGTGTTCGGCGTAAGTGTCGGCGTACACCGTGACTTCAATGCGCGCGCTGCGATCATCCAGCTGCAGGATCGCCATGGTGTCGCCACGCCTCGTCTTCATGGTGCGACTGGCGACGATCAGGCCGGCCACGAACTGGTTGCCCTGCTTGTCCGGCCGCAGCTCCGCGATGCGGGTAGGCGCGAACTTGCGCACCTCGCTTTCATACTCGTCGATGGGGTGGCCGGTGACATACAGGCCGAGAGTTTCCTTCTCGCCCGCCAGCCGCTGCTTGCCAGACCAGGCACGGGCCCCGCGGAAGGGGGCGTAGACGTCGCCCGGGCCCTCGCCCTGGCTCGGAACCACAGCGCCAAACAGATCCTGCATGCCGCTGTCCCTGTTGCTGGCGCTCTGCTCCGCCGCCTTGAGGGCATCATCCATGGCCGCCATTAGCACCCAACGCTCCACGCCGAGGGAATCAAAGGCACCGGAGCGGACCAGTGCCTCGATGGCGCGGCGGTTGACCTTGCGCGGGTCGGTGCGACTGCAGAAATCAAACAGGTCGAGGAATGGCCCGCCCTGTTGCCTGGCGACCAGCATGTTCTCGATCGGGCCCTCACCCAGACCCTTGATGGCACCCAGACCGTAGATGATCTCGTTGCTGGCGTTGACAGTGAACATGTACTGCCCCTCGTTCACGTCCGGCAGCTTGAGGCTGAGCTTCATCGCCCGGCACTCTTCCACGAACACCACGATCTTGTCGGTGTTCTGCAGTTCCGAGCTCATCACCGCCGCCATGAAGGGTGCGCCGTAGTGGGCTTTCAGCCAGGCCGTCTGGTAGGACACCAGGGCATAGGCGGCGGAGTGCGACTTGTTGAAACCGTAGCCGGCAAATTTCTCCACGAGGTCAAAAATCCTGATCGCCAGGTCGCCGTCGACGCCCTTGGAGCGCGCGCCCTCCTCGAACACGGCGCGCTGCTTCGCCATCTCCTCGGGCTTTTTCTTGCCCATGGCGCGGCGCAACATGTCGGCCCCGCCCAGGGTGTAGCCCGCCAGCTCCTGGGCGATCTGCATCACTTGCTCCTGATAGAGGATGATGCCGTAGGTGGGCTCGAGGATCGGCTGGAGGCAGGGATGTTGCCACTGGGCGTCCGGGTAGGAAATCGCCTCCCGCCCGTGCTTGCGATTGATGAAATTGTCCACCATGCCCGACTGCAGGGGACCGGGACGGAACAACGCCACCAGGGCGATGATATCCTCGAAGCAGTCGGGGCGCAGGCGCTTGATCAGGTCCTTCATGCCGCGGGATTCCAGCTGGAACACCGCCGTGGTTTCCGCCGACTGCAGCAAGTGGAACGTGGCGGCGTCCTCGAGCGGAATCAGGGAGATGTCCAGCGCCGCCTCGCCCTGCTCGCGGCGGACTGCGTTGATGATTTTCACCGCCCAGTCGATGATCGTCAGGGTGCGCAGGCCGAGGAAATCAAATTTGACGAGGCCCGCTTCCTCCACATCCCCCTTGTCGAACTGGGTGACCAGGCCGCCGCCGGTTTCATCACAGGCCAGGGGTGAGAAATCCGTCAGCTTCGAGGGCGCTATCACCACGCCCCCGGCGTGCTTGCCCACGTTGCGGGTAATGCCTTCGAGTTGCACCGCCATGTCCCAGATCTCCTGGGCCTGCGGGTCGGCCCGCAGGAAATCCCGCAGGGGTTCCTCCTGCTCCAGCGCTTTGGCCAGGGTCATGCCCACTTCGAACGGAATCAGCTTGGACAACTTGTCCGCAAGGCCATAGGACTTGCCCTGCACCCGGGCCACATCCCGCACCACCGCCCTGGCGGCCATGGTGCCGAAGGTGATGATCTGGGAAACCGCTTCCCGGCCATAGGCATCTGCCACATAGTCGATCACCCGGTCGCGTTTCTCCATGCAGAAATCCACGTCGAAGTCCGGCATGGATACCCGCTCCGGATTCAGGAAGCGCTCAAATAGCAGGTCGTATTGCAGCGGGTCGAGGTCGGTAATCTGCAGGGCATAGGCCACCAGCGAGCCGGCACCCGAACCCCGTCCCGGCCCCACCGGGATATCGTGCTCCCTCGCCCAGCGGATGAAATCCATGACGATGAGGAAATAACCTGGAAACCCCATCTGGATGATGGTATCCAGCTCGAATTCCAGCCGCGCCCGGTAGACCGCCTGCTGCCCGGAAAAGTCCGCCGCCGCGGGGTCCAGCAATACTGCAAGGCGCCGCTCGAGCCCCGCGCGGGACTGCTGGCGGAAAAACTCATCGACGCCCATACCCGCGGGCACCGGGTAGTCCGGGAGGTAGGGCTTGCCCAGTTCCAGCACCAGGTGGCAACGCCTGGCGATCTCGACCGAGTTGGCCAGGGCCTCGGGAATATCGGCGAACAGGTCCGCCATCTCCGCCGGGGAACGCAGGTACTGCTGGTCGGTGTAAAGCCGGGCGCGCCTGGGATCGTCCAGGGTGCGGCCCTCGTGGATGCAGACCCGGGCTTCGTGCGCCTCGTATTCCGAGGGGTAGAGGAACCTGACATCGTTGGTGGCGACCACCGGGCAACCCAGTT
>JBFZEF010000378.1:0-5699 GCA_041307045.1 Halioglobus sp. | reverse complement strand
GACAAGCAGTATTTCAACCCGCACGGCTTTCTGGGCTTGCCGGTCGTTGATCCGGGCGGCGAACGGGCTGCCTACGTGACGGTCGAAGCGCGATTCTGAGCCTGCGCTCGCAGGTGACGTGGGCGCGGTGTATGGGCCTGGGCCAGGACATCACCGGCGTGGTGGAGTGGGGCTCAACAGCAACAGCGGCGGGTAGCTCATTACCCGCCACCCTCCTCCCCCGACAGTATCCGGTCCATTTTCAGCAAGGTTTGCTCCAGCGTAGCGCTGGCCAGTGCCAGCCCCCGGAAATACTCCTGCGCCATCGGCGCGATGCCGCAGCGACCGGGCAGGGGCTGCCCTTCCGCCAGCAGCCGGTGGAGGGTTGGCAGGAAGATGAACTGCAGCCACTGGGGCAGCGTCAGTGTATCCACGCTGAAGGGCTGGTCCGAGGCCAGTGCTTGCGGCGGTGGCGGCTCCCGCTCCCACAGGCCCAGCTGGCGCAACTGGGCCTCGATGTCGATGAGCAGCTCGGCGACCGCGATGTTCGCGCTAGCTGCCGCGTCAGCACCTATTCCCCGCGAGACCATCAGCTCGCCGCCAGCTCGCGCCGGAACGGCGGCAGTGACTCGAGTATCGCCCGGCCGTAACGCCGGGTCAGGATGCGCCGGTCCATCAGGGTGACCCGGCCGCTGTCCTGCTCCGTGCGCAGCAAGCGGCCGCTGGCCTGCACCAGACGCAGGGCGGCGTCCGGCACGCTGATCTCCATGAAGGCGTTGCGCCCCTGGGCTTCCACCCACTCCGCCAGGGCCGCTTCCAGCGGGCTGTCGGGCACGGCAAAGGGAATCTTGGCGATCACCACGTGGCGGCAGTAATCCCCCGGCAGGTCCACCCCCTCGGCAAAACTGGCCAGGCCGAAAATGACGCTGCCGCCGCCGGCATCGATCGCCTCCCGGTGGCGCCGCAGGATCTCCTGCTTGCTGTAGTCGCCCTGCATCAGGACCAGCTCTCGCAGGCCGCCGTCGATCCCCTGGAACACCTCCAGCATCTGGCGCCGGGAGGAGAACAGCACCAGGCTGCCCTCGCGGCTATCGAGCAGCCGGGGCAACTGCTCAATGAGCGCCCGGGTATGAGCCTGGGCGTCGCCCGGGTCGCACTCCATGTGCGGCACGCAGAACACCGCGTTGGCGTAGTTGAAGGGGCTGGCAACGATCTTGTAGTTGGCCTCCCGCGGCGCCCCGGAATGCAGGATAAAGCGCTCGAAAGAATTGAGGGCCGTCATGGTGGCGGAGGTGACGATCACCCCCGCGGCCCGGGACCACAGGTACTCCTGCAGGATGTCCGCGGCGAGGATGGGGCTGCAGCGCAGGTCGAATCCGAACTGGCCGTTGCTGTTGAGCAGGGTGATCCAGCGCGCTTTCGGCGGCACCTCGCCCTCGCCAGTCACCGCGTACTCGCGCCACAGGCCCAGGGCACCCTCGGCCCTGCCCAGCAGCCCGCCCAGGTTGATGTGCCAGGTCTCGATGATCGACTTGTCCAGGCCAGCGAACTCGTCCTCCAGGGCCTCCTCCAGCAGGGCCTCCATCCGGGCCAGGTCCTGGGCCAACTGCTGGAACTGGCCGGCCAGGGTGGTGGCGACAGGTATCAGGCTCGCCGGCACCAGGCCGTGCGCGAAGCGCAGCTGCTGATCGTCCCGGCGCTCGTCGGGCTCCAGGTCCTCGAACAGCGCCGCCACCACCTGCTCGGCCACCTGCAGGCTGGCGGCCGCCTCGTCCATCATGCCCGGCAGGCGTTGCAGCGGGCGCTGCAGGGCGTCCAGGCCCGCCAGCGCGGGCGCCGCCTGCGCCAGCAGTTTCCGGCTCTCCTGCAACCACTGCCCGGTGGTATGCAGGCGGCAGAAGCTGGAGAAGTGGGACAGGGCCTTGTCCGGCAGGTGATGGCCTTCATCGAACACGTAAATGCTGTCCTCGGGGGCGGACAGGATGGCGCCGCCACCCAGGGCGAGATCCGACAGGGCCAGGTCGTGGTTGGTGACGATGATATCCGCACTCTGCAACTCGTCCCGGGCCCGGAAAAAGCTGCACTGGCCGATGTTGGGGCAGCGCCGGCCGCTGCACTGGCTGTGGTCGGTGGTGACGCCGTACCAGACCTCCTCGGCAATGGCCTCAGGCCAGTTGTCGCGGTCCCCGTCCCACTGGCCGCGGCCCAGGGCATCCACCATGGCGGTATACACCGGCAGGGCCTCGGCGGTGACCGGCTGGCCGACATCATCCGGGTACAGGGGCAACAGGCTGTCTGCCCCCTGGCCCTGCCCGAACACACGATCCAGCTTCGACAGGCACACATAGCGCCGCCGGCCCTTGGCCAGGGTGAAACTGAAATCCAGACCGCTGTGGCGCTTGATGTCCGGCAGGTCCTTGTTGACGAACTGCTCCTGCAACGCGATGGTCGCCGTCGCCACCACCAGGCGCTTGTTCAACGCCCGGGCCACCGGGATGGCCGCCACCGCGTAGGCGATGGTCTTGCCGGTACCCGTGCCGGCCTCGATCACGCACACCGCGGGCAGGCCGGAAGCGGCCTCACCCGGAGCGGGAATGCGGGCCAGCGTGTTGGCAATTTCGGCAATCATCTGGCGCTGCCCCCAGCGCGGGGTCAGTGCCTTGCCGGCGATGATGGCACTGTATGCATCGCGGATGGCGCCCTTGAGTTCTTCGCTCAGCAAGGGCCGGGGGAGCCTGAGCGCTGCGCCAGCTTGCTCACCACCGCATTGGCGTAAATTGCCAGGGCGTAGGGACGCTGCGGCCCGGGCATGGCGGCGATGCGCTGTTCGAACTGTTCGCGGCTGCAGTCGCCCGGTTCCACGGAGAATGTATCGGGCAGGGCGGGAGCGCCCGGATTGAGCATCTGGTAGGCAAATATATTGGTGGGGTGCAGGCAGTATCCCCAGATCACCTGCCGGTCCACTTCCGCTGCAACCGCTTCGGGGGTGGCGAAGCCGGCGCCCAGCGGCGTGCCAAAGGACACGTGGACCCGCCCCTTGTCGCCGGCAATGCCGCGGCCGATGGACGCCACATCTTCCTGCTCACCTTTGCGGTAGGCGCCCTGGCTGTCGCGCTGGTACAACTCATTGGCCTTGAGGGCGTCGCAGGGGTCCAGCTCATAGGAGATTGCCACCGGCACGATGCCCAGGCCCTGGATATGCCCGCTGAAATCCTCGCTGTTCTTGTCGCGGCTCATGGCCAGCATCTTGATGATGACGGGCTCGGTGCGATCGATACCATCCTTGGCGCGCCCCTCGCGCTGGGCGATCCACACCGGGTGGCGCTCCTGCTGCAGCGAGTGGCGAATGTAGTTGGCCAGGTTCCTGGAGGCCGCCAGCAGTTCCCGCGGGCCGCTGAGCGAGCGCCTGACGATAAAACTCTTGTTCAGGCGCATCAGGTCGGACACCCAGGGCTTGGTCAACAGGTTGTCGCCGATGGCAATACGCACCGTCTGGAAGCCCGCCCGGTGCAGGGCGTAATTGATGAACGCCGGATCCATGGCGATATCCCGGTGATTGCTCAGGTACAGGTAGGGTCGCGCCGGGTCCAGTTGCTCGAGGCCGGTGACGCTGAAGCCGCCGGTAGTATCCTCGATCATGCGATCCATGTAGCGTTTGATGATGGTCTGCATGGCACCGACATCGGCGACACCCCGCACTTCACGGGCCAGGCGCCAACGCACCAGCAGTCGGCCCAGCGCCGGCGCCAGATGAGCCAGCCTGGCCAGGCGGAACCCGGCCATGGTGTCGAGCAGCTCCCGGTCGTCGAGCAATCGCGCCAATACCCCAGCCACCTCCTCGTCGCGGTAGGGCCGGATATCGGCAAAAGGATCGTCCAAGCAGTCGCCCTCGGTGCGCAAAGCGGCCCACGATACCCAAATTCCACCCGCTAGTCATCCGCGCGCGGGCGCCAACCCGGGCGCCCGGAAATTGCGCGCGCGGCCACTGACGACAGCCGGGGTTTCTGCTACTCTGCTGCCGCCGATTCAACCAATCCCGTACCGGAGGAAAGATGGAAGCCACTAACGCCGCGATGCTGACCTTTGGCGTGGCGGCCCTGCTGGCCAGCTGGGTCGTCCTGCTCATCGAATCATGGAAGGAGGACTATGCCTGGGGCCTGTGCACCCTGTTGCTGCCGCCGCTGTCCTACCTGTACTCCCTGGGCCGGCTGGACAAGGCCGGCCAGGCCCTGCTGCTGGCGGCCGCCGGCTGGGTTCTGATCTGGTTCGCGCTGGGGTGACCCGGACGGGCCCGGTTCCGCCGGGCCCGGAAACGCCACCGACACCGGCCGCCTTGTAAGAAATATTGTTGAAAAACAGGGAAATAGCCTTCTATAGCCCACCCCTGCCTCGCGACTGTTACAAATCTTCCCAAATAGTTACAAATCCGTAACCCACTCGCTGCGTATACCGTTAGGATAGATCCCGTGCCGGTGGCCCTCGCCGCCGGGCACATAGCAGTCTGCTGGAGGAACACCCCGTGAAAACAACCTCGAACCTGGCCGCGCTGGCGCTGTTACTGGTCGCCGCCGGCAGCCAAGCCGCAAGGCCCACCAGTATCGTGTTTGAGACCCATGGCGAAACTGCCGACGGCAAGCCCTACTCCCAGTACACCGTGCGCTGCAACGACGGCAGGACAGTGCCCCTCACCGCCTGGGATGGCCAGCGCAAGTGGTGTATCGGTGAGCGCACGGGGGGGAGTTGCGAGAAACAACAGATCAGTGCGGCCAAAATGGCCTGCACGGATGACCGGGCCCCGGCCTGAGTCGCGGCATAGGGCAGGGCGCGCCCGTCCCTCACTCGAGGTAGCGCGAGCGCAACTCCTGCAGCTCTGCCGGCCCCAGCCCCAGCGCCTGCTCGAGATACTCCTCCAACGAGCTGTAATTGTCCTCGATATGGCGCAGGGCCACCGCCAGGTAGTCCTCGTGAACCTCCAGCATGGGCAGGATTGATTCGGCCACCATGTGCTCCAGCTGGTATTTGCGACGCAGCCGCTCCAACTCCCGTTGCGGCAGGTAGTAGCGCGCCGTCAGCAGGTAGTCCTGCATCACCAGGTCCCGCGGGACCCCCAGCGCCAGCAGGATGATGGCGGCAGCGAAACCGGTGCGGTCCTTGCCTGCGGCGCAATGCACCAGAAAGCGGGCGTCCGGCGCTGCCAGGATTTCCCGGAACATGCGGCGGTAGGTCTGGGCCTGGGGCCCGGCAAAATCGCGATTGATCTCCAGCATGAAGTCGAACATGGCCGCCGGGTCCTGCGACTGCTGGCCTGCCTGCTCGAAGAAGCGCGAGTTACTGCCGGGGACGATGGGCAGGCTGACCACCTGCGGGCGCGGCTGCAACGGCAGCCGGCTCAGGTCCGTCTCCTGTTCCTCCACCCGGCGAAAATCAAACACCAGGTCCAGGGCCAGGCTGGCGAGCAGGCTGACGTCCTGGTCGCTCAGGGAGGACAACTGGCCGGAGCGGAACAGGTAGCCCCACTTCACCCGCCCGCCCCCGGTCGTCCGGTAGCCGCCAAAGTCGCGAAAATTGGGCGCACCGTGCATGCCCAGCCGGCGCTCCGTGGCCACCACCTCGGTGCCGTGCTGGTCGCGCAGGCGGAAGAAATGGCGGCGGGCCGGCGGCAGGCCCACCAGCCGCGCGGCGGGCGTTGGCTGGCGTAGGTAATGCAGCTGCAGGCCGCT
>JBFZEF010000377.1:0-4773 GCA_041307045.1 Halioglobus sp. | reverse complement strand
ACGCCATGGAAACACTGATCGATGCGGTGGACTGCTACGATCTCGTTTACAACGACCTGGAGTGGGCGATCAAGACCATGGACCAATTGCATGATGGCTCGATTGGATGAGCTGCCTGCTTATCGATGTGCTTGCCGCGCGCCGGCGCGTGATCGAACTGGATTATGAGCAGTCAGGGCAACTGATCAGGCAAGCCCGCAGTTCCGCGCTGCTGGGCACCCTCTGCCTGCTGCTGGAGCAGGAGCATCTCCTGGAACAAATCCCGCCGACTGTGCGCCGCCATTTCACCTCCGCCGGTGTGGTATACAACAAGCAGACCCGCGACCTCGCTTATGAGATCAAATGGCTGAAAAAGGCCCTAGAGGCGGCGAATGAACAACTGGTGCTGCTCAAAGGCGCCGCCTACCTGCAGGCCGGGCTGCCGGTGAGCCTGGGCCGGTCTTTATCGGATATCGACATCCTGGTGCCATTCGAGCGCGTGGGCGATGCGGAGCGCTCGCTGAATGACTTCGGCTGGCTGAGCGCAAAGCAGGACGAGTACAACGAGCGCTACTACCGCAGGTGGATGCACGAGATACCTCCCATGGGCCACCCCAAACGGGGCTCCACGGTGGATCTGCACCACACTATCCTGCCACCCACCGCCAAACCAAACGTCAACGCCAGTCTGCTGTTCGACGAACTGGTGGAAGTGCAGCCGCGGGTGTTTACGCTTTCGCCCCGGGACATGGTGATCCACAGCGCCACCCACCTGTTCCACGAGGGCGAGTTTCATCACGGGCTGCGCGATCTGTGGGACCTGGACCGGATGCTGCGCGACTTTCCGGACAAGGATGCGTCGTTCTGGGAGACACTGGTGCCGCGTGCCCGCGAGCTGGATCTGCTGGATTCACTGTTCCATGGATTGACATACACGCAACAGGTTTTCAACACACCGGTACCCGCCGCGGTTATGCAACAGGCGAGCAGCTGGCACAGAAGGCTGCGCAAACCACTGATGGACTTCCTGTTTCGCCGCGCCTTCAGGCCGGACCAGCCCGAGTGCAGGCTGCCACTCACCGGCCTCGCCCTCAGCCTGCTGTATATCCGCTCCCACTACCTGCGTATGCCGCTCCATCTGCTGGTACCCCACCTGGCACGCAAAGCCTGGATGGGGCGTTTTGGCAAGGCCGGGGAGGAGCAGACTATCGATGCCCCGGCCAAAGCGGGCAAGGCCGCCGTGGACGAAGGGTCATAGGCGCCAGACGTTCAGCCGCGCCGCCGCCAGCTTGTCCCTGTCCAGCACCGACTTGATGTCGATCAGGGTGCCGTCGGCCGCCATTAGCGCCGCGAAGTCGGCGATATCCAGGGCCAGGTAGCGGGCGTGGGGCACCGCCAGGATCACCGCCTGGCAATGGGCCAGTTCCTCCCAGGATTTCAGCACCAGGCCGTACTCGTGCCGGGCCTCCTCCGGGTCCGCCAGGGGATCGTGGACGAGGATGTCGCAGCAGTACTCCTGCAGCTCCGCGATGATATCCACCACCTTGGAATTGCGTAGATCCGGGCAGTTTTCCTTGAACGTCAGCCCCAGGATGGCGACCTTTGCGCCGTTGACGCAGTGGCCGTGATGCACCAGGCGCTTCACCGTCTGCTCGGCGATAAATTTGCCCATATTGTCGTTGGTCTTGCGCCCGGCCAGCACCACCTGGGGGTGATAGCCCACCGCCTCGGCCTTGTAGGTCAGGTAGTAGGGGTCCACGCCGATGCAGTGCCCGCCCACGAGACCCGGCCGGAACGGCAGGAAGTTCCACTTGGTGCCCGCCGCGTGGAGCACGTCCAGGGTATCGATACCGAGGCGGTTGAAGATCAGGGCCAACTCGTTCATCAGGGCGATATTGAGGTCGCGCTGGGTGTTCTCGATCACCTTGGCGGCCTCGGCCACCTTGATGCTGGCGGCCCGGTGCACGCCGGCCTGCACCACCTCGCCGTAAAGATTCGCCACCCGGTCCAGGGTCGCCGGGGTATCGCCCGACACCACCTTGACGATGGTCTCCAGGCGGTGCTCCTTGTCGCCGGGATTGATCCGCTCCGGCGAATAGCCGACATAAAAACCACCGGCCACGCCCCCGGGCGCCCCACTCCAGGGCTGGCCCGAACACTGTTCCAGGATCGGCACACACACTTCCTCGGTACAGCCGGGGTATACCGTGGACTCGAAAATGACGATCGCGCCCGGCTGCAAATGCGCCCCCACGCTGCGACAGGCCCCCTCCAGGGGGCTCAGGTCCGGGCGGCGGGCCACGTCGATGGGAGTGGGCACCACCACGATGATGATGCCCGCCCGGGCCAATTGGCACGGGTCACTGGTGTATTCCAGCTGGGACGCCTCAGCCAGCTGCTGCGGCGATACCTCCCCGGAGGGGTCGTTGCCGGCCCGGTAGTGGGCTAGCTTGCGCTCGTGGAGGTCGAAGCCGATGGTGCTGCGCCGGCGCCCGAAAGCCACTGCCAGGGGCAGGCCGACATAGCCCAGGCCCACGATCGCTATTGTTTCTGCCGCCATTGCCCCTAAGCCCCCTGACTGTTGTCGCACTCATTGCCGGCTGTTTTGCGCCGACTCTTGCGTACAGCGCGGCCAAAACCACGAAGAGCCCGCGCCGCCTGATTTGTGTGCTGCGCATCCCACATATTGTCGCGCCGCGTTTACACTGACGGGGCCAGAGTATAGTGTTTCTCCCCATACCGGGCTATGGCGGTACCGTGATGCGGTACACGCTTTGGCTACTTAAGCACAGGAAGGTCTCCCCCGAATGTCAGGCAGTATCGGCTTGTACAGTTACAGCGCAGCCCTGTTGGCGTATGTCCTGCTGGCCTCGATGGTATTCATCACCCGCAGGGGGCGGCCGCTGGGCTGGCCGCTGGTGGTGGCCAGCAGCTTTACCGCGCTGTGGGCCGGCAGCATCGTGTATTCCTCCCTGCTGGAATACCCCCAGGTCAAGCTGATGCAACTGGCCGAGGTGGCGCGCAATGCCGCCTGGTGTTTTGTCCTGCTGGAGTTCCTGGGGATGCGCCTGCAGGGCTCGGGCCATCTGCTTGCGACGCGGCGCTGGATACCCTGGTTTATCGCCGGCTTCACGCTGATCCTGGCCGCGTTGTTCGCTACCCCCTCGCTGTCGCGGGCTTTTGAACTATCCGAGGATCTCTACCGCGATGTGGCGCTTGCCGCCTGGCTGGCCATGGCGATTTTCGGCCTGCTGCTGCTGGAGCAGATTTTCCGCAACAGCACGGAAGCAGAGCGCTGGTCCATCAAGCACCTGTGCCTGGGCCTGGGCTTTCTCTTCGCCTTCGATTTTTTCATGTACGCCGAGGCCCTGCTCTTCCGGCAGCTGAGCCCCACCCTGTGGCAGGCCCGGGGTATCGTGATCGCCCTGGCGGCGGTCCTGCTGGCCGTTGGCGTCAGCCGCGGGGACAAGTCCGAAGGCACCCGCAGCCTCTACCTGTCGCGGCATGTGGTGTTCCACAGCGTCACCCTGCTGGCGGCAGGCGTCTACTTGCTGCTGATGTCCCTGGTGGGCTACTTCATCCGCTACCTCGGGGGTAGCTGGAGCGGTGTGCTGCAGATCGTCTTTCTCTGCGCCTCTGGCCTGTTACTGCTGGCACTGCTGTTCTCGGGCCAGATCCGCGCCCGCACCCGGGTATGGTTGAGCAAGAATTTCTTCAGCTACAAATACGATTACCGCACCGAATGGCTGCAGTTCACCCAGACCCTGGCCCACGGCGGGGAGAACATACCCGAGAACGTCATGCAGGCCATCGCCAGGCTTGTCAGCAGCCCCGCCGGCCTGCTGTGGAACAAAACCGAGGGCGGGAGCTACCAGCTGGCTGCCCGCTGGGAGCTGGAAGAGCCGGCCCAGGAGCACGGCCTGCGGGAGCTTGCGGCCTGGCTGCAGAAAACCGAATGGATCATCGACCTGCGGGAGTGGCGGCAGTCGCCAGACCTGTACGAGGGCCTCGAGTTGCCGGCTTTTGTCAGGGAGATTCCCCGGGCCTGGCTGGTCATTCCGCTGCTATTTGGCGAACAGTTGCAGGGCATACTACTGTTGCGCGAATCCGACCTGCACGGGAGTCTCAATTGGGAAGACCGTGACCTGCTGAAAATGGCGGGCAGGCAGGCAGCCAGCCATCTGGCCCAGTACGAGGCCAACCGGGCGCTGGTGGAGGCCCGCCAGTTCGAAGCCTTCAACCGGCTATCGGCCTACGTCATCCACGACCTCAAGAACATCCTCGCTCAGCAGTCGCTGATCGTCTCCAACGCGGTAAAACACCGCAGTAACCCGGCCTTTGTCGACGACGTCATCAGCACGGTGCAGAATTCCGTCGAGCGAATGACCCGGTTGATGGCGCAGATGCGCAGTGGCATCCGCGGCATCGAGCCGGGGGCGGTTGACCTGGGCGATGTGCTGGCAGAGTCGGTGAAGGGGCGGCAGAATGCAGCCCCGGGACCTGTCCTGGAACTGCCACCGGAGCCCCTATCGGTGCTGGCCGACGGGGAACAGCTGGGCACCGTATTTTCCCACCTTATCCAGAACGCGCAGGAGGCCACCGACAGGGCCGGGCGGGTGACCGTACGCCTGCTGGCGCAGGCCGACAGCGCGGTTGTGGAAATTGAGGACACCGGCATCGGGATGGAAGAAGACTTTGTCCGCAACCGCCTGTTCACGCCCTTCGATACCACCAAGGGACTTACAGGGATGGGCATAGGCGCCTTTGAGAGCCGCGAGATCGGAAGAGCGTCGT
>JBFZEF010000376.1:0-12442 GCA_041307045.1 Halioglobus sp. | reverse complement strand
GGCAAGGCCGGGCGGGCGGCGTTCAAGGCCACCGCATTCGAGGGGCGCTTCGTCGTCATCGGCTATGCCAGCGGCGAGTGGCCGAAGATCGAGTTGCCGGAGATATTGCCCAGGAATATCTCACTGGTGGGCGCCATGCCGGTGGGCTTTCCCCCGGAGCAGATGCTTGCGGCTCACAACGACCTGCTCGGTCACTGGAAGAAGAAGGAGTTACAGGCATCCAACCTCCAGCTGTTCGAGTTCGAGGATGCCCTCAGGGCGGTGGAGCACATCGCCGCCGGTAAAGTAGAAGGCAAGGTGGTCGTCAGGGTCGGCAAGCGGTAACGATCGGCGGTTGAGACCCAGCCTGGTCACTTCCAGAAGTGCCGCTGCAGCACCCTGTTGCGCTAGTTTTCCGCCGTGCCCTCCGCCCTGTGCACGAACCTGGCCAGAGCTGCCTCCCGCATCAGGTCCGGCGGCAACAATCCCTGCTCCAAGATAAAGTCGTGAAACTCCCGCTGATTGAACCGATCGCCGAGCGCGATTTCAAGCTCGGTACGCAGGCGCATCATGGCCATAAAGCCATAATAATAGGACGTCGCCTGCCCGGGTGCCCGAAACGCGTAGCGGTCGGCCTCGGAACCGGCCATCGCCGGCGACAGGGCGAACTGCTCTACGAGGAAATCCCGTGCCTGCACGGGGGTCAGCTGCCCGGTGTTGACCATGGGATCCAGGAACATGCGGGCCGCACGCCAGGCCTGGAAATGGCTGGAAAAAAGCTGGGCTTCAAGCGGCAGGTAAGGCTGCATGATCGATTCGGCGTACAGCGCCCAGCCCTCGGCGTTGGCGCTGTTAAATGCGAACAGGGCCCGCGCCAGGGAAGTCCCGTTTTCGACCAGGCTGGCGAACTGCAACTCATGTCCGGGTCGGGCCTCGTGCGTCGTCAGCGACCAGGTGACGGCGTCATGGCTCCAGTCATCCATCAGCGCGTCGCCCTTTAGGGACGGGTTGCTCTGGACCAGCACGAACTCACCGTATTGACCGGTATTGTTGATCAACTGCGGCGGGCTCATGAAGGGCGCGGGAACTGCTGCAGACTCGGCCTCGGTAGCCAGGCGGATGGAGGCGTCCCGCTGCGGCAGGGTAATGATATCCTCCCGGCGAATGATGTCCTCGACCTCGGCAAGGCGCTGTTTATATAGCGCCAGCAATTTATCCGGGGGAATCTGCGCCTGCTTTAACTTGCGGATCACACCCAGCAGGCTCTTGTCATCCCAACCGCGCTGATCGGCTATCGAGCGCGCCTGGGCATCCATCTGGCTGCGAATGAGCTGGTAGCTGTACTGCGCGTCCGCGATAAGCTGCTCGGGCGCGGCGCGAACGCCATAGTTTTTCAGTTGGTTGGCGTAGACCTCGGCCGGCAGCAGGTTATCCGGCCGGGCGCGAGGCAACATGTCCGCGCGCAGCCACGCCAGGTACTCGTCCAGCTGGGTTTCCAGCAGGGCCAGATCCTCCTGCCAGCCTTCGAGTCCCGCCTGCTGGAACAAGTCCCGGATACCGGCGATATAGCGCGGCGCATCTGCAAGATCGGCATCCAGTTCAGGGCGGTAGGGTCCCAGCAAGCCCTTGACAGCAAAGCGCTCGGTAGATCGCGCCCTGGCGAGCTCGGTGATCGGGGTATAGCCCTCGACACTGCCGTTATACTTGCGCAGGCGCTCAAGGGCATTGGCGTAGCGCGCCTTGTCGTTTCGCGGATCCAGCAGGGAATTGAAGCTGAAAAACAGCAACTCATGGATGTTGTAGTAGGGCAGCAAATAAGCAGTGCCGATGCGGCGGGTCTCGATCCCGTCCTCCAGGGCCTGGATCAGGATCTCCAGGTCCTCGCGTACCCTGGGATCCTGTTTCAGCGCCAGGCGCTTGTTCAATTCGGCCAGCAGCAGCCGGTCACTGGCGCTTTGGCGCACGTTATAGTCCGGATTGAGGTCGATGATATCCGCGTCGAACTGGGTGAGGCCCGTCCGGGCGACCGACTCGGGTTCGAACTTTGCCTGGCTTTGCAGCACCATCATGGCATTGACGTTGCTCTGCTCTATCCAGTCCGCGGACGCAGCGCCGGCAAAAGCCGCGCCCAGTAGCAATATCGCAAGCTTGCTGAGTAAACGCATTCTGGCCCCTTTACGTGGTTGACCGGGGAATGGTACGCCAAAATTTTGGCGAACACTCCTTTTCACGGGGCTGTATGTGCGTTATGAAGTGCGCTTCCTGCGCGGCAGCGGCACCAGCATCGATACGGATGCGATCAGGCGGGCATAGTCGGGGCGACGCTCCAGGCTGCGCTGCTCCATCAGCGGGATGCTGATGAAGAGGAACATCAGGGTCATCAGCGCGACACCGAGCCAGAGCCAGTACCAGCCCTGCGGGTAAGCGGCGAGGCCGAACAGGAACAGGCCGAACCAGAAACCCAGTTCGCCAAAATAATTCGGATGGCGCGACCAAGCCCACAAGCCGGTTTCCAGTTGCTCGCCCTCACGGCGGCTGCGAATGAAACCGCGCAGCTGGAAATCCGCGATCATCTGCAGGCTTATCGCCCCCGCCGTGACCAGGCCGGCGACGATATCCAGCCAGCCGAAGGGCCGTTCCCCCAGGCAGTAAACCGCATAGACCGGCAACAGGCCGGCGAACACCTGGAACGTGGGAACCAGGTGTATGCCGAAGAGGTCGGTCAGCAGGGCCCAGCGGGGCACCCTGTTCTTGAGCTGCAGGTAGCGCCAGTCCTCGTGCTGCATGCCCTCCCAGAAATAGGCCCAGTTCAGGGTGAGGCGGGTAGCCCAGTAGAGCATCAGCCCCAGAACCAGCACCGCCCGCGCCGGCGGGACGGCAGCTTCACTTACCGCCAGCCAGTACAGGGCGATAAACGGCGGCAGCACACTCCAGTACGGATCATAGAAGCTGGAATTCCCGTAGGCGCGGCTGAACAGGAATATGACCAGCATGGCCACCAGGTCGGCGACAAGCACATCCAGCAGTGGGCCCTTATCCAGCAGGTAGAGGCTGGCGCCTGCGGCGAACAGGGCGACTACATACGCCACGCAGATCCGCAGCAGGCCTTCGCTCTTGCTCATTGGTGTTTTTTCCCCGGACATTGCGCGATGACGTACAAGATTAAACGTCCGCATCCATGGCGTCCGGCATTTCAGTTCAAGCAGTCAGACCAAACCTGCCGGCCTGCGTACGGCTCCCGGGAAAATCTGCTAACGTGGCGAAAAAATCAATTCGGGCAGGACAGGTGCATGGGACAGGCGCAGACGAAACATACCTTTTGCCGAATCTGCGAGGCCAGTTGCGGCCTTGTGGCCGAGGTGCGGGATAACCAGGTGCTCTCCATTGCTCCCAACAAGTCGCACCACGGCACCCTGGGCTTCTCCTGCATGAAAGGCCTGCACCAGCACAGGATGTATGATTCCCCCGATCGCCTGCGCTATCCCCTGAAAAGAGTGGGGGATAGTTTCGAGCGGATCTCCTGGCAACAGGCCCTTGCGGAAATCGGCGCCAAGGTGCGCGCGCTGCGCGGTGCCAGCCCCCACTCCATCGCCATGTATGTGGGCACCGCCGCGGGCTTCAGTATCCTGCACCCGATCTTCGCCGAAGGGTTCATGCAGGGCATCGGCTCGCGCAATGTGTTCTCTTCCTCCACCCAGGACTGCGCCAACCGCTTCGCCGCGTCCACCGAAATGTACGGCTTCCCGTTCTTTCAGCCGTTCGTCGACCTGGACCATGTGCAGTGCATGCTGGTGGTGGGCACCAACCCGGTGGTGTCCAAGTGGACATTCCTCCAGGTCGCCCACCCGATCAAGCGCCTGAAAGAGGTCAAGGCGCGGGGCGGCAGGATTATCGTCATCGACCCGCGCCACACCGAGACCGCGAAGGTGGCCGGTGAACATGTGTTTATCAAGCCCAACGCCGACGTGTTCTTCTTCCTCGGCTTCCTGCAGGAAATTTTTGCCACCGGCCGCTGGGACGAGGCGCAGGTCCGGCTGCACTCCAGCGGCATCGACGAATTGCGCGCGGCGGTCGCCGAGTGGACCCCGGAAAGGACCGCCGCGGCGACCGGTATTCCCGCCGCGCAGCTGCGCCAGCTTGTCGCCGCCTTCTGCGACGCCAAAGGCGCGGCTATCGTCACCGGCACGGGCCTCGGCATGGGCCAGGACGGCACGCTGGCCCAGTGGCTGGCGGAATGTATCACCGCGGTCACCGGCAATCTCGATAGCCGCGGCGGTACGCTGGTGGGCGAGGGCATTTTCGACTTTGCGGGCTATGCCAGGAAGCAGGGCATGTTCACCCGCAAGGCTCGCTCCCGCATCGGCAACTTCCGGGAGCTGAACGGCGGCTTTCCCGGCGCCATCCTCGCGGATGAAATCCTCACCCCGGGCAGGGACCAGGTGAAATCCCTGTTCGTCACCGGCGGCAACCCTCTCATGACCATGGCCAATTCCGCGCGTCTGCGCGACGCTCTGGCGCAGCTGGAGCTGCTGGTAGTGACCGATATCTACCTCAACGAGACCGCGAGCCTGGCGCACTACGTGCTGCCGGCCACCTCGCCGCTGCAACGCCCGGACCTGCCCTTTGTCTTCCCCCTGTTCCTGGGCATGCAGTCCATTCCCTACCTGGCGGCCACGGAAGCACTGGTGGAGCCCGAGGGCGAACAGCGCGATGAGGCATCGATCTACACGGACCTCGCAACCGCCTCGGGGGTCGGCCTATTCGGCTCCAAAGCGGTGCAATGGATGTTGCGCGGCCTCAGGGCGGTCAACCGCCTGCGCCACCCCCGGCGCCAACCCGGCCTGCCGCAGCGTTTCATCCTGGACCAGATGCTGCGCCGCTCGGGCCAGGGCAGCTTCAAGCAGATGCTGCGCCACACCGACGGCAAGCCCCGGGCGCAGGTGAGCCCCGGCACTTTCCTGGGCAAACGACCCACCACCGACGACGGCCTGGTGCACTTGGCCCCGGCGGAGTTCATCGCCGGCACCGCGGGCCTGGACAGGCGTTTTGCCGAACTCGCGGCGGGCGCGGGAGACGGCGTCTTTCGCCTCATCTCCAAGCGGGCGCACAGCACCCACAACTCCTGGACCCAGAATATCGACGAGCTCACCAACGGCGCCAACAACCAGACCAACCATGTCTACGTCCACCCGGCTGATGCCGCCAGGCTGGGGCTGGGGGAGGGCGACATCGCGGATATCCAGTCCGCCACCGGCGCGATCCGGCTGCCGGTCCGGTTGCTGGACGAGTTGATGCCGGGCACGGTATCCGTGCCCCACGGCTGGGGTCACCAACACGCCCGCGGCCTGGCGGTCGCCAGCCGGCTCGCCGGCGCCAACGTCAACCTGCTCGCATCGGACGGCCCCGACAGCGTCGAGCCACTCTCGGGCATGGCCCACCTGTCCGGCATCCCGGTGAGCCTGCGATCCGCCGCGGGGCCAGTCAACCGCCAGAGCTGGTCCGGGCTTTGAACGTGTCCCTCGGCATGCAGGCGCTGGCCCACGGCGGTATCGCCCTGCTGCTGGTCGCACTGTTGCTCGCAGCGCATTCATGGACAGGCACCGGCCCGGCAGCGTACCTGCTGGTCGCCTGGGGGTTCCTGACGGGTCTCGCGCTCAGCCACATTGTGCACGAGTGGTGCCACTTCCTGGGCGCCACGGCCGCGCGCTCCGCGCTCACCCTGAAACCGCGCATACATCCCCTGTTCTTCGACTACGATTTTGCGAAAAACACCCGGCCACAATTCCTCTGCCTGAGCATCGGCGGGCTGCTGGGAAATGTGTTGCTGCTCAGCCTTGCACTGCGGTTTGCCGGCTCCCAATCCGCGGTGATGATCGCTTTCCTGGCGGCCGTGGCGGGCCAGCTGGTCTTTGTGCTGATGCTGGAATTACCGGTCTCCATTGGTGTCATGGCCGGCAGGGACCCGCTGCGAACCCTGGAGCAGCACTTCGGCCAGGGTGGCCCCCTGTTCCTGCGCGCCGGCATCGGTGGGCTGGCGACCGCCGCCCTGGTATTCCTGCTCTACTGAGCGCCTTCGTGGCTACCGGGCTCAGGCCCGCCGCATCTGCGCCGCGCCGGTGAGAGGCGGAATGTCCAGCGGCGACAGAATCCCCGGCGCCGCGGCGCACACTGCGGGGATGGCATTGACGATGCGGTTTGCGGCGGTGCCGTTGCCGCCGCCGGCCGGACCCGGTTCAATCGCATCGTGGCCGTGCACGCTGATAGCCAGGTCGGGGCTGCCCTTGATCAGCACCTGGTGGCAACCCTGCCCCTGGGGCGGATAGGGCCAGTCGGGTGCGCAGCGATCGTCGATGCGGGTGATGTGCTCCACCACCAGCCGGGTGACGCCGTTGCGGATACCCCGCACCTCGAACCGGAATGCACCCTGGGTGCCCTGGTCAAAAACGCCCATGCCCGGCACGTCAACCGCCTGCTCCAGCGGCCGGCGCTCGACAAAGGTCTCGACGCTGTCCAGGGGATAGTCCAGGGCGCGGGCCATGATGCGCACCATGGGCTCCCACACCATTCGCAGGGAGAACTCTTCGAGCATGCGGGGCAGCTGGCCCATGTCCTGGCCGAAACCGATCACCTCGCGCACCACCCGCGGCTGGTCATAGAGACCGTAATTGAAAATTTCCTGGGCACGGATCTCGCGGATATCGGCCACGACTCCGCTGGCCAGCAGCGGCAGGATGTCCATGGCCCAACCCGGATCGATGCCGGAAACAAAAACAGAACTGTTGCCCTTGCGGCAGGCATCGCGCACCGGCCCCACCGCCATCTCCAGGCCGCACTCCGGGTACAGCAGCGGGTAGAACGCGGGCGAGACCACGTTCACCCCGGCCTCGAGGCAGGCCAGCAGTTCCATGAAAGCCTCCGCCCCGCGGATATCCGCATTGGCCGTGTAGACCAGCGCATCGGGCTTGAGCTGCTGCAACAGGCCCCGCCAATCCACCGTAGCCGCCACGCCCGCGCTTGCGACGCCCGCAATCTCGCCTGCATCGCGCCCCACTTTGGCGGGGTCGGACACAATCACCCCGACCAGCTCGAGGTCCCTGTGCGCCAGCACCGCGCGAATCGCCGGCCGGCCGACGTTACCGGTACCCCAGACTACTACCCGCTTCTTCATTCCCCATTCCTCAACACTCAAGCGTTGGAGAGCTTAACCGGTTGACCGCGACAACCGCCAGCCCGGCTCTCCTGCCCCAGCGAAAAGAAAATATTCCCTGAGGCGCACCTATCTGGTGCGCGCCAGCACCAATTAGGTCCGCCCGGCACACCTTGCGGCACAAAAAACGCCGCAATTCGTCTTTCAGGATCTGGCCCGGTATTTGCATTGCTCAGGTTTGAAGCAATCT
Source organism: Halioglobus sp. (assembly GCA_041307045.1). GTDB lineage: Bacteria > Pseudomonadota > Gammaproteobacteria > Pseudomonadales > Halieaceae > JARRPM01. Next base: position 5,066 of record JBFZEF010000376.1, on the reverse strand, counting down.
TCCTGTTACGGGAGCGTCCGTGGCGGGCATCGAACCGAGCGAATTTTATCTGAGGAAGACGTTATGACAGTTGAGGCAGTAGTTCAGTTTCTTGAGGCGACCTCACAGGACAAGTCCCTGCGGGAGGGTCTCGCGGGCATCATGGGGGTTGGGGACGGCGATGTCAGCTCCGTCGAGGAATTGGACCAGGAGGAAGCCCAGGCATTGATGGGCCACCGCAGTGTGCTGGTGGCGACGTTTGCCGAACAACACGGCTATGCCTTCTCCGTGGCCGAGCTGAACGCAGTTGTTGGCGTCTACCAGCGCTACAAGGCTGGGGAGCTGTCGAAAACAGCGTTCTCCCTGGCCCTGGGCCTCGACAGCGGATCCGTGCCGGATGCGAGCCAGTTAGACAGTATCGGTGACTCCGTCGGGCTGGTCTATCGCGGGATAGAGTACAAGGCGGAGAAGAAGGCGGGCAGTTCCAGCCAGGTCCTGGATTTTATGAAGAAGACCGCTGAAGACCCGGGTTTTCGCGAAAAGTTAAAGGAGATCCTGAACGCCGGGGATGGTGATATCAGTGACTTCAGCCAACTCGATGCCGATGAAATGGAGGCATTGACGGGCGCAAGAGGGGCGCTGGTGGCCGAGTTCGCCGCCGCGCACGGCTTCCTGTTCACCATGTCAGACCTGCTTGCGGTCACCGATGCCTTTGCGCGCGTAAAGTCAAACCAGATCAGCAGTGATGAGTTTGCCAGGTTCCTCGACCTGGACGTCAAGTCGAAGGACTTCTTTCCTTTCATCGAGAACGTCGTGTCCATGACCTACAAGGGCGTGAATTATTCAGCCCCGGTAGCCGCAAAGTCGAAAGACAATACCCTCCCGGTTATCCGGTTCATGGAACGCTCCGGCAGCGACCCGGCCCTGCGCCAGAAGCTGATGGCGATTCTCGGGGGAGACGGGGATATCAGCAACCCCAGCCAGCTCGATGCCCAGGAGGCCCAGGGGCTGGGCGGTGACAGCAGCGGCAAGGTGGTTCGATTGGGCGCCGAGTACGGCTATCGTTTTACCGCCTCTGACCTGGGGGCCGTGGTCGGGGCCTTCCAGCTGGTTGGCAAGGGCCTGCTTCCCCTGGAGAGCTGCGCCCGGATCCTGGGCCTGGGCAAATCTGACAGCGCCATTGCCAGCGTGAAGAAGACCTCCGGTCTGGTCTACCGCGGCGTGAGGAGTTAGTCCGACCGCTCTAAACCAGATGCAACGGGGTAGTTCGGGCTTGGCCTGAACTACCCCGGGACCAGGTTCGCACGCCGGGGCAAAGCCGGTTCAGCATCCTTGACCAACCCGCTCCAACAGGGACCCACCTGACCAGCAGGTCCATTTTCTGCCCACTCCAGGTGCGCGTCGCACTTGCCAGTCATCCCTCTATACCGCACTCTAAGGCCTCAGCGAGGCACATAAGACTTTCGCTACTTAATAACAATTCAGGTGATGCTATGACCGGTGCCAACCACAACCGCAAACTCCTCCTGTCCGCAGTGCTTGCCGCCCTGGGGCTGAGCGCGGAAACACCCACCGCGCTGGCCCAGACGGGCGCCCTGGAAGAGGTCGTGGTGACCGCCCGCCGGCGCGAGGAGAGCCTGCAGGAAACACCTGTTGCGGTAACAGCCCTCGGCTCCGACACCCTGCGCGATGCGGGGGTGCGCAACCTGGCGCAACTGAACCAGATCGTGCCCAACATCGAGGTGTCCTCCGCCAACGGCACTGCGCCCCTGGCGAATATCTACATCCGCGGCGTCGGGCAGCGCAATACCGGCCCGAATATCGATTCAGGCGTGGGCATTTATATCGACGGGGTCTACGTGGGACGTCCAGACGGGGCGCTGCTGGATATCTACGATATCCAGTCGGTGCAGGTCCTGCGCGGACCCCAGGGCACCCTGTTCGGCAAGAACACCACCGGCGGCGCGCTGGTGTTTACCACCAATCGACCCGGCGACGAGTTTGAGGCCTCCGTCGGCGGCCGCGTCGGCAATTACGACCGGTACGATGGCAACTTCATGGTCAACGTGCCGCTGACCGACACCCTCTTCACACGGCTGACAGGTTCGAGCGTCAACAGCGACGGCTATATCAAGAACCGCTTCGACGGCGAGAAGTACATGGACGAGGATCGCCAGGCCGCGAACTGGCAGACCCGCTTCGTGCCTCTGGAAGCGCTTACCATCGATCTCAACCTCAACTGGACCAGGACCGAACAGACAATGCGGCCGCAGAAGTGCGTACCAGTGCCCGGCTACAAGGGCTGGCAGGCGGAGCTGTTCAACACCCTGGCCATCGTGCCCGCCACTGGCCGCACCATTGATGACTTCTGCCAGGACGCCGCCAACGCGGGCGACGCCAACACGGTGATCTCGGACCTGGGAGGGGATTATTTCGCCGAGAACAAGGGCTCCAGCCTGACGGCCAGCTGGGACCTGAATGAGAATCTCAGCCTGAAGAGCATCACGGCGTGGCGCTATACCGAGGCCGAGCAGGATGACGAACTGGACCATACCGCGCTGCCCTTCCTGCACCGCACCCAGGGTGTTCACCCCCAGGGCAAACCGCGCGAGACCGACCAGTACAGCCAGGAGTTGCAGGTCACCGGCACTGCGGTGGACAACCGCCTGAACTACGTGGCGGGGGTCTACTGGTTCAACGAAAAAACCGAGGGCGAAACCACGGTCTCTTTCCTGGGTCCCTACGACCCGGCCCTGGCGGGCTGGCTGTACCTGAACGCACCCTCGACCGAACTTGAAACCGACAACGACGCGGTGGCGGCCTTTGCGCAATTGGAGTGGTTGTGGACCGAGCAGTGGCGAACCACCCTGGGCCTGCGCTCCACCGAGGAAGAGCGCAAGCTCGAGCGCACACGCTACCAGCTGATCCCCGACAGCCTCGACGCCAATGGCGGTACCGTGACACCACTGTTCGGCAACTCCGGCCTGTACGATCGCGAGCCTGGTTTTGTCTACAACCCCCGCTTCGAATATTCATTCCTCGACCAGACCAGTCGCAGTAATTCCGACAATGCGCTCACGCCCATGGCGAGCGTGCAGTACCTGGTCGACGGCGTGGAGGGCATCGATGCCGGTACCGTCTACCTGACCTACAGCGAAGGCTTTTTGTCGGGCGGCGTGTCGGAAGCGCCCACTGGAGACCTGGAGAATTTCGAGCCGGAAGACGTGAAAAACTGGGAACTGGGGTTCAAGCTCGACCTGCTCGACAGCAACCTGCGGGTAAACGGCGCGCTGTACTACTCGGACTACAAGGACCGCCAGCTGACGTCGGTGATTATCAATCCCGAAACAAACGCGCCGGGGCCGGATACGATCAACGCCGCCGAGTCGACCATCCAGGGCTTTGAACTGGAGACCATCTGGTTCCCGGTGGAGCGCCTGCAGCTGATGTTCAACCTGACGCTGAATGATGGCTCGATCGATGAATTCATGGACACCCAGGTAACGCTGGCCGACCCCTCGATACCGCCCGAGGCGGGCTGCACCCGGGCCGACCTGACCTTCGTCCAGGTGGACTCCTGCCCCAACGACCGCTCCGATGAGAACCTGCCGCGCCTGCCGGAGCAGACCTACTACCTGGCCGCCGAATACAGCTTCGATACCGCTATCGGCACGGTGGCGCCCCGCATCCAGTTCAGTTATAAGTCCGATATCGATTACTGCTTCGATTCCGCCAGCTGCCGTTCCGGCCTGTGGCTGGAGGATGAGCAGCAGGACCTCAGCGCGCGCGTGACCTGGATATCGAAGGATGAGAAATGGGTGGGCGCGGTCTACGGCAACAACCTCACCGATGAGGATTACATCGTCGGCGGCAGCGCCCTGGTGGACTCCCAGGGCGCCGGTGGCTACGCCGCCGCAACCCCAACAACCTATGGCGTCGAGTTGAAGTACACGTTCTGAGCACCTTCAAATCATGCGATACCTGGCTGCCGCCGTGGCACTGGTCACCGCTGCCGACTGCCGGGCGCTGGAAGAGGTTATCGTCCAGGCCCAGCACAGGCAGGAATCCCTGGCCGAGGTTCCCATCAGCATCACCGCACTCGATGGCGACGAGCTGCGGCAGCAGGGCATCACCCGGATAGAGGAGTTCACCGCGCTTGCCCCCGGCCTGAGCGGCTGGGAGCAGGGCGTGAGCACGCCCATCTACGCTATCCGCGGTATCAGCACCAACAGTTTCGGTATCGGCGGCGAGGCCAGCGTCGCGGTGATTGTCGACGACGCTTACGTCGGGCGCATCAACAGCACCTCGCTGACCATGGTGGATGTCAACCGGGTGGAAGTGCTGCGGGGCCCCCAGGGCACCCTGTTCGGCCGCAACGCCACCGCGGGGGCGATTGTTATCTACAACAACCAGCCCGTTGACCGGTTCGAGGGCAGCTATAGACTCGACGCCGGGGAGGACAACAATCGCGGAGCCACGCTGACGGTCAACCAGCCCCTGCTGGGTGAGCGGCTGATGTTGCGCGCTAGCGGTTTCAGCTTCCGTAACGATGGCGACCTGGACAACCGCTGGCGGGGCGAAAATATCGGCGATGAGGACTCCCTGGGCGGGCGCATGGCCCTGCGCTCGCTGGTGGAGGATTTCGATATCACCCTGGGCTACGGCTACCAGCGCACCAATACCCACGGCCTGGGCTATGAAACACTGGTACCCTCACTGGCCGCCGCGGGCAATGTCCCCCCGGACCCTTTCGACGACAGGCTGGCGCTCGATACCCGCACCTATGACGACGTCAGTAACGCCAACGGCCAGCTGCGGGTACTGTGGCAACCCGAGGCGCCATTCTCACTGCTGTCGCTGACCGCCTACCACAACAACAACAGCCCCAATCTGTTCGATGTCGACGGCAGCGCCGTGTTCCTCACCACGGCGGGCTTCATCAACCGCAAGAGCGAGACCCTGAGCCAGGAGTTCCGGTTTACCGGCAGCCGCGAAAATGTCGACTGGGTCGCCGGGGGGATCGTGTTCAGCGAGGATGTCAGCACCACGGTCCAGCTGACCTACTCAGACACCAACATCCTCTCGGG
>JBFZEF010000375.1:0-6015 GCA_041307045.1 Halioglobus sp. | reverse complement strand
ACGACGCTCTTCCGATCTGCAGGAGGCGGAGCGGCTGGGATTTGATTCGGTGTGGACCGCCGAATCCTACGGCAATGACTGCTTCACCCCGCTGGCCTGGATCGGCGCCCACACCTCGAGGATTCGCCTCGGCACCTCCGTCGCCCAGTTGTCCGCCCGCACGCCGACGGCCTGCGCGATGGCCGCCCTGGCGCTGGATCACCTCTCCGGCGGGCGCATGATCCTGGGCCTCGGCGTATCCGGGCCGCAGGTGGTTGAGGGCTGGTACGGCCAGCCCTACAGCAAGCCCCTTACCCGCACCCGTGAGTACGTGGAAATCGTGCGCAAGGTGCTCGCCCGCAAGGAGCCGGTTACCAGCGACGGTGAGTTCTATCCCCTGCCCTATAACGGCCCGGGCTCCTGGGGGATGGGCAAGCCGATCAAGTCCATCACCCACCCGCTGCGGCCCGACCTGCCCATATTCATCGGTGCGGAAGGCCCGAAGAATGTCGCCCAGACGGCCCAGATCGCCGATGGCTGGCTGCCGCTCTACTATTCTCCCTACCGCCAGCAGGTCTACGCCGACCAACTGGTGGGGGCCAAGCCGGGCTTTGAGGTTGCCGCCCTGACCCTGGTGAACGTCAACGATGACCTGGCCCAGGCCCTGTACCCGGTGAAGGCCATGCTCGGGTTCTACGTCGGCGGCATGGGCTCCAGCAAGCGCAACTTCCACAAGGAACTGATGGCGCGTATGGGCTTCGAGGACGAGGCCGAAGAAATCCAGCGGCTGTTTTTCGCCGGCAAGCGGGACGAGGCCATCGCCCTGGTACCGGACCAGTTCGCGGACGAGATTTCCCTGTCCGGCCCCGTGGACCGCATTCGCGAGCGCATCAAGGACTGGGAAAACTCCCCGGTGACGTCACTGCTGATTCACGGCGATATCACGCTGCTGCGCAATATGGCGGAATGGGTGCTCTGAAGCGGCGCGCGGTTCCCGAGCCGGGAAGGCAACGCGGCCATGCAGGCCAATAGCGCCCGGCGCCGGTTGCTGTATGGCACCGGAGCTATCAACTACGCACTCAAGGACGCGGCCTTCGGCGCGTTTCTCCTGTTCTACTACAAGCAGGTGCTCGGGCTCAGTGGCACCCTGACCGGGGTGGCCATCGCCATCTCCATCGTGTGGGATGCCGTGTCGGATCCGCTGGTGGGCGCATGGTCAGACCGGCTGCGCTCCCGCTGGGGGCGGCGCCACCCGATGATGGTGGCCTCGGTGCTGCCCCTCGCCCTGAGTTTCATCGCCGTGTTCTGGCCGCCCGCCATGCTGCTGGACACGCAGCTGCCGCTATTCTGCTGGTTGCTGGCCAGTGTGCTGCTGTTGCGAACCGCGCTGACATTTTTCATGGTGCCCTACCTCGCCCTCGGCGCCGAGATTTCGACCGACTACCACGAGCGCACGCTGCTGGCCAGCGCGCGCACCAACCTGGGCTGGTTTGTCGGCGTGGTGGTGGCCGCCAGCGCGCTCGCCCTCATCTTTACCCCCCAGGGAGGCCTCGACGGGCGTTTCGTGATCAGCCACTACCAGAGCTACGGCATACTCAGTGCGGTTGGCGTTATCATCGCCAGCTGCATCTGCATCGGCGGCACCCGGGCCTATATTCCCACCCTGCCCCAGAGTGTCCACCAGCCGGGGTCGAACCTGTGGCGCGATATCGCCGGCACTTTGCGCAATCGTAATTTTCGCCTGATCGTCCTGCTGGAGACCGTGCTCGGCGGCATGTCCGGGATCATCGCCACCCTGCTGATGGTGACCTACACCTATTTCTGGCAGCTCGATACGGCGGCAATATCAGCACTTTTTGCTGCACCACCGCTGCTCGCGGTACTGCTGGTGACAACCAGTTCGCGCCGCCTCAACCTGCGCTTCCAGAAGCAGCAGTTGCTGCGCGTCAGCTGCATCTTCGGTGCGCTCAACCTGGCCTGGCTCACGCCGCTGCAGCTGCTGGGCTGGCTGCCGGACAGCAGCAGCGGCATCGTGCTGGGACTGCTGATGGTGAATTACACGCTGCATACCACCTTCAGCATTGTGCGCATGGTGTCGATCCAGGCAATGCTGGCGGATATCGCCGACGAGCACGACCTCGCCACCGGGCAGCGCCAGGAGGGAGTGCTGTTTGCCGCGGCATTTTTTACCGCCAAGTTTGTCAGCGGTTTCGGTTTCCTGGTGGCGGGCCCCTTCCTCGACCTCATCGGCCTGGAGGCCGGCATGCAGCCCGGGGAGGCCCCGCGTAGCGTGATTCTGGGGCTCGGCCTGATCATGGGGCCCGGGCTCGCCGTACTGCTGGCCATACCCGCCTGGGCCGCCTTCAAGCTCGACCTCAACCTGGAGACGCAGCTGATAACACAGCAGGCCCTGAAAGCCCGGGGCGCGCCGGCGGGTTGAATTGTCGGGCGGTGGCGCGGGCACGCACCGGGCGATATGATTGCGCGCTGCGCCGCCACCTGCTCGAGCCCAACCATGCCTGACAACCAGCCCTTCGTCGTTTCCAGCCCGCAGGAGGGGCAGGCCTGCCTCCAGGAGCGCTTCCAGCAGCTGGGCTACCTGTTTTTCAAGCGCCAGGTAACGGGTGATGCCTGTGATGCATTGCTTGCCTCCCTGCTGGCGCAAACCCACGGTTCGGTGGAGCCGGATCCTGGCAGCGGCATCCCCGCCCTCAGGGGCCAGCCCTTTGTCGAGTCGGACGCCTGCTGGGATGAGATTTACCCACGTATCCAGGCGCTGGAGGAGTTCCACCGCTTCTTTCACAGCGAGTCGATGCTGGACCTGATGCAGCTCGTGACCGGCACCCGGGTATTCGTCTACCCCATGAAAATGGCGCGCATTTCCACCCCCGGCAAAATAGGCTACGAGACGCCCCCGCACCAGGACGCCTACTCCCACCACGCCGGGCCGACCATGGCAGGCATCTGGGTGGCGCTGCATGACATTTCCACCCCCATGGGGCGGGTAAAGGTGCTGCCCGGCTCCCATAAGGGTGGGGTGCGCAAGGTTTTCCATGCTGAAGGCGTGGGCGGCGTGCAGTGTGAAATCCATCCCGAGGAAACCACCTGGCATGTGTCGGACTCAGACCGGGGCGACGTGCTGATCTTTCATTCCGCCACCGTCCACAGGGCGGAACCGAATGTCACCGACGCTACGGTGCGCATGAGCGTGGATACCCGCTTCTGTGACTACGGCGCGCCGGTGTTCTCCACCAACCTGGAGCCCCACCACGGTTGGCGCATCGAGGGTCTCAACTGGGAGCGCGTCTACCGCCACTGGCAGCACAGGGACCTGCAGTATTACTGGCGGGATTATCCCAATCTTTTCTGAACACCGTGTCGACATCGCTTGAGTTTCGGGCCGGTCACTGACCGTGCTGTGTTGGCCTCCCATGTGTTTGCTGCTAACATGCGGCCCCATTCAAATCATAAGAGTGAGCATTGATATGGCCTCCACCAACAAAATCCTCTGCGCTGCGACCCTGACATGCCTGGTCCTCACCGCCGCCTGCTCTGACAGCAATAACAGCCCGGAACCGGTCGTGGGGCCCGCCCGCGCACCCTTCCAGGAATTGATCGACCAGGGCGTGACCCGCTACCTGGGCGAGTACAGCCCCATGGCCACTGAAACCCGGGGCGACGTGGTCAATCACAATTTTGGTGGCGGCGACGGCCCCCTGTGCCTCAACGGCAGCGAATTCACCATGGCCACCCGCGACAAGGGCTCCGACGAGCTGGTGATTTTCCTCCAGGGCGGCGGTGCCTGCTGGTCGACCTTGTGCCTCGCCACCGAGTCGGCGGACAAAGGGATACCCAAGGCGGGCATTCTCGATCCCGATCTTGCCGCTAACCCGGTAGCCGATTGGAACACGGTCTATGTCCCCTATTGCGACGGCGGCCTGCACGCCAGCGATCGCGACAGCGACAGTGATGGGGACGGCAGTATAGATCGCTTCCAGCGCGGGCTACGCAACCTGTCGGCCTCGCTGGATGTGGCCGTAAAGACCTTCCCCGCCCCGAAACGGATACTGCTCACCGGCATCAGCGCCGGCGGTTTTGGCACGACATGGGCCCTGCCCCTGGTGCGTCACCTCTACCCCGGGGTGCCCATCGAACTCATCAATGACTCAGGCGTGGGTATCGCCCAACCCGGCAAGCCCGAATTCGTTCGCATGCTGCTGGTGGACTGGAATATGGGTGCCTTCCTCCCCCCCAGCTGCCCTACCTGTATCGGTGACGACGGCCACATCACGGACATCCACAAGTGGCAACTGGCCGAGGATGATGACCTCAGGCTGTCGATGATGAGCTACACCCAGGACACGGTTATCGGGCCCGCCTTTACGCAGGTCAGTGGTGAGGTGTTCGAGCGCGAGATGCGTGCGGAGTTGGCGGATCTCGAAAAGGCCAACCCGGAGCGGGTGCGCAGTTTTATCACCGAGGGTGCCAACCACACCTTCCTGCTCAGCGATACCAGCATCACGGCCGGCGGCGTGAGCGTGCTCGACTGGGTCACCGCCATGCTGGACGGTACCGCCGACTGGGTCTCCACCAGCGACTGAGGGGCGTGATGGGGGCGCGGGAATACGCTGGATTCTCGCGTCCGGACTGATTATATTGCCTGCGTTTTCAGCCAATACAGGTTAATTGCATGGGCCGCGCCTACCAGAATCGTAAACTCTCGATCGCCAAGACCTCGGATGCCAAGGCGCGGGTGTACAGCCGGTACGCGCGGGAGATTTATGTCACCGCCAAAGCCGGGGGCATCGACCCGGTCGGCAACCTGGCCCTGCGCAGCCTGATCGAGCGAGCCAAGAAAGACCAGGTCCCAAGCCATGTGATCGAGAAGGCCATAGACAAAGCCAAAGGCGGTGGCGGCGAGGATTTCGCCTTGGCCCGCTATGAGGGTTTTGGCCCCGGTGGTTGCATGGTGATCGTCGAGTGCCTGACCGACAACGCCAACCGCACCATCGGTGATGTGCGGGCCTGCTTCACCAAGACCAAGTGCAAACTGGGCACACCGGGCAGTGTCAGCCACCTGTTCGACCACAGCGCCATTCTGGCCTTCGCAGGTGACGACGAGGAGAAGGCACTGGAAGCACTGGTGGCAGGGGACGTCGATGTGACCGACCTCGAGTGTGAAGGCGGCAGGATCACGGTCTTCGTCCCCACCACCGAACACTACAAGGCCAAGCAGGCGCTGGCAGAGGCCTTCGGCGACATCGATTTCGAGGTGGACGAGGTACAGTTCATCCCCCAGAGCACCACCACCCTGGGCGCGGAGGACCAGGTGGTACTGGACCGCCTGCTGGATCTGCTCAATTACCTGGATGACGTGCAGAACGTCTACTGCAACGCGGCGTAGGCGGCACCGGGTCAGGCCGCGTGGTCGAACCCTGCCGCCTCCGTCTCCCTGCCCTCTGCGCAGCGGGCCGCCTCACCGGACAGCACCACCTGCAGCGCCTTCTCCATCAGCCAGCGGGCTTGCCCGGCATAGGTGTAGGCGCAGGCCCGCACCGCCGCGTCCGACCAATCCCCTACCGCACCGGCGGCCATATCCTGCTCGAACCCGGCCAGTCCGTTAACCAGCTCCGCGAGGCGGGCGGGACTGGGCTCGCCCTGCTCCGAGCGCGCCGCTGCCGCGGCGACCAGCTCTTCCATCGACATCTGCCTGGGCTTGGCTCCCACCAGGTCACCCAGGTGGACACTGCCCTGGCGAGCCGCCATTTCGGCGGGGACACGGGCCAGCTCAAAGGCAAGAAAGCCCGGGTCAGGTGGAAACGCAGTGGTTCCCACGCCCCGCAGGCGCAGGGACTCCAGGGACCTGTCATTGGCGGTTGCGCAGGTGACGAGGGTTCTACCGGCGGTCAGCAGGCCTGCCAGTGCCTCCACCTGCCTTACCTGCTCCGGCCCAAGCCGGCTGCACCCCACCACCATGAGGTCGGGGGGCTCCACCCCTTCAGTAAGGGCCTCGGCCGACTCGGCGAGTGATACCCG
>JBFZEF010000374.1:0-4519 GCA_041307045.1 Halioglobus sp. | reverse complement strand
CGCCAGGGTGTGGAAGTGACTGCCTATTACCGCCTCAACGACTATTGGACCGCGGATATCGAATATGCGTATACCGATGCAAAGTTTACGGACTTTGCGCCGGAGGGCGACAACATTCCCGGATCGATAGAGCAGGTTGTGCAGGCAGGCCTCAGTGGGCAATTTCTTGACGGCTGGTTCGGCAGCCTGCGCCTGCGCCACTTCGGCGAGCGGCCCCTGATCGAGGACGGTAGCGTCAAATCAGACAGCACGACAGTGCTCAATCTTCGCGCCGGCTATCAAGGACCAGACTGGGAGCTGAAAATGGATGTGCTGAACCTGCTGGACAGCGATGATCATGATATCGATTACTACTACGCATCACGCTTGCCGGGCGAGCCTGCTGGCGGCGTAGAGGATATTCACTTCCATATCCTGGAGCCGCGCACGGTCAGGTTTTACGCGACTTACAAGTTTTGACCAGATGACAAGCCACCCCGGCCACTACAGGGTGAGCTTGCGGTTGCTGGCGGCAACGAAACCCGCCTTCAATTCTTCCAGGTTGTTCACGGCCTGGAACTGGGGGAATTCCTCGATGACGTTGCGGGGGGCATGGATCAGGAAGCCGACATCGGCCTCCGCCAGCATCGTGGTGTCATTGTAGGAGTCCCCGGCGGCGATCACCCGGTAGTTGAGGCTGTGCAGGGCCATCACCGAGGCTCGCTTGGGGTCTTTCTGGCGCAGCTTGTAATCCACCACTCGCCCGCTGTCATCCGTCACCAGGCGGTGGCAGAACAGGGTGGGCCACTTCAGCTGGCGCATCAGCGGCTCGGAAAACTCGTAGAACGTATCCGACAGGATGATGACCTGGAAGCGCTCCCGCAACCAGTCGACGAAATCGATTGCGCCCGGCAGCGGCTCCAGGGTGGCGATCACTTCCTGGATGTCGCCGATCCTGAGATTATGCTGGCCCAGCAGGCGCAGACGCTGTTTCATCAGCACATCGTAGTCGGGGATGTCGCGGGTGGTCGCCCGCAGTTCCGTGATACCGGTTTTCTCGGCAAAAGCGATCCATATCTCGGGGACAAGAACCCCCTCCAGGTCCAGGCAGGCAAGTTCCATGAATCAGTCTCCTCGGGGCGGGCAGGCAAATCGAGCGGCACAATCTAGCGGCTTGCCGCCGGGGGTACAAGCCCCGGCCGGCAAAATCAGTAGACGGGCAATTCTATGTGGGAGAAGAGCTCCTCGAGCTCCGTCTTGCTGTGTAGCGCGAAAGCGGCCTTAACCACGTCGCGGGTAAGGTGCGGCGCGAAGTCCTCGATAAATTCATACATATAGCCGCGCAGGAAGGTGCCGCGGCGACAGCCGATACGGGTGACGCTGCTGGCAAACAGGTGACTCGCATCCAGGGCGACCAGGTCGGCGTCCTTGTCTGCGTCGTAGGCCATGGCGGCGACGATGCCGATACCCAGGCCCAGGCGGACGTAGGTCTTGATCACGTCCGCATCGGCGGCGGTAAACACCACCCGGGGTTCCAGGCCTTTCTGCACGAAGGCCTCATCCAGTTTTGAGCGCCCGGTGAAGCCGAATACATAGGTCACTATGGGGTGCGCGGCCACGTCCTCGAGGCTAAGCCTGGAGGGCTGGGTCAGGGGGTGATTGCGGGGCACGAGTATGCAACGGTTCCAACGGTAGCAGGGCATCATGATGAGGTTGGAGAACAACTCCAGCGCCTCGGTGGCGATGGCGAAATCGACGGTACCGTCCGCTGCCATCTCGGAAATCTGCATCGGCGTGCCCTGGTGCATGTGCAGCGAGACGTCGGGATAGCGTTGCATGAATTTCCTGATGGTCGCAGGCAGCGCGTAGCGCGCCTGGGTGTGGGTAGTGGCGATGGACAGGGAGCCCTTCTTCTCGTTGGAATACTCCTGCGCCACCTGCTTTATGCTTTCGACCTTGCGCAGGATCTCACCGGCAGTTTGCAGGATGACCTCGCCGGCCGGGGTCACATGGGTCAGGTGCTTGCCGCTGCGGGCGAAGACCTCCACCCCGAGTTCGTCCTCCAGCAGGCGGATCTGCTTGCTGATACCCGGCTGCGAGGTGTACAGGCTCTGGGCTGTCGCTGACACATTGAGATCGTGGTGCGCCACTTCCCATATATAGCGCAGCTGCTGCAGTTTCATGCCATCCTCCGAAATCGCCCCGGTGCCGGGGAAACTGTTACTTATGAAGAATAGCCATTAAACCCGGCAAAGGCCAAATATATCAGTAATAACCGGCGTGGCCTGCGCTTCAGGCGTTGGCGATACCGTGAGGCACGTGGCCGGTGGCGATATGGGGGCTGGCCGAGGCGCAGTGGGCGGGTTGGTCATCGAAGAATACATCGGCCTGGTAGGCCCGCAGGAACTCGGTTTTCTCCAGGCCGCCGAGGAAAATCGACTCGTCGATGCGGATGTTCCAGGCGCGCAGGGTGCGGATAACCCGCTCGTGGGCCGGTGCCGAGCGGGCCGTCACCAGCGCCGTGCGAATGGGCGCCTCACTGGCGGGAAACGCCTGCTGCAGGCGCTGCAGGGCGGCGAGAAAGGGCTTGAACGGCCCTCCGGCCAGGGGCTCCCGGGCGGCCGCCTTCTCGCTGGCGGTAAACGCCTCCAGGCCCTCGCTCTTGTAGACGCGCTCCGCCTCGTCGGAAAAGATCACCGCGTCGCCGTCGAAGGCGAAACGCAGCTGGTCACTGTCCGAGGCGGCGCCCTTGCTGGACACCAGGGTGGCGGCGGCCACGCCGCAATCCAGCGCGTAACGCACGTCCTCCGCCTCGTTGGACAGGAACAGCTGGCAACCGAATGCATTGATATAGCGCCATGGGCTCTCGCCTCCGCAGAATGCGGCCCGCTTGATATCGAGATCATAATGCTGGATCGAGTTGAATACCCGCAGCCCGGTATCGGCGCTGTTGCGCGATAACAACACCACCTCCACCCTCGATTCCCCCCCCAGGCGCTGGTTCAGGCGCAGCAGCTTGTGCACCAGGGGAAAGGCCTCGCCCGGTTGCAGCGGATCCTCTTCCCGGGCCACCTGGTAAGCGGAATACGCCTCCAGGCCCTCGCTCTGGTACACCTGGTGACTCTCGTCCAGGTTGAACAGGGCGCGGGAGGAGATCGCGATAACCAGTCTGTCGGAAAGGGTTTGCGGCATGGGGGCAAGGATACCCGCTGTCGAGGCCCGCTACTAGCTGACCTTCAATGCACCGCGCTCTTCCAGATCCAGCAGCAGCAACTGCTGGACCAGGAAATCCTTTGTGGTCTCCGGGTGCTCGAGGTGAACCCGCTCGAGGAAGGGGCGCGCCGCCGCCTCGTCCGCATGGTGCAGGAGGGCCTTGAAGGCGGCCCGGATAAACTGGCCGGGCTCCTCGCTGAGGGCCTTGAGCTTGCGCAGGCTTGCCGCCAGCGCCAGTTCCTGCTCGGTCAGGTCGGTGCCGAAGGGGTAGGCCGGCAGCAGCCCCTTGCGCGCCAGCGGCGCCAGTGCCTCCTGCAGGCGCTCGGGCGTGTTGTTGCAGGCCTGGGGCGGTATCTGGTAGTCCGCTTCCAGTTTGTTGTGCCGCTTGGCGAATTCGAGCAGTTCCGGCTGGAAGCGGGAGTCGGCGATATTGACCAGGCGCTTGATATTCTCCGAGTCGCTCTGGCCGCGCAGGTCAGCCACACCGTATTCCGTGACAATGATGTCCCGCAAGTGCTTGGGAATGGTGATATGGCCGTAAAAGGGCACGATGTTGGATTTGAGTTCCTTGCCGCTGCCGCGGGTACTGCGAATGCACAGTATTGAACGCGCGCCCGGCAGGTCGTGGGCCATGGCGACGAAGTTGTACTGTCCCCCCACCCCGCTGATCGCGGTGCCGTCCTCCAGGGCATCGGAGGCCACAGCGCCGGTGAGGGTAACCATCATGCCGGTGTTGATAAAGCGCGCCTTCTGGCGCTGGGCGCAGTACAGCGGGTAATCCAGCAGCAACTGGTTGGTGCGGCTGACACCGGTCATGCAGATCTGTTCCTGCCCCTTTGCATCCAGCTCGCGCAGCTTGCGATAAAAGTCGGCCGGGCCGAGGAAAAATCCCCCGTGGAGGATCCTGCCATGGCGCAACTGCCTGCCCTTGCCCTGCTCGAGTACCGCGGCGCGGGTAGTGGGGTCGTCCATGTCATTGGCCAGCTCCCGGCCAGCAATGGACAGCCCGCCCTGGGTCAACACGACAGACGGGTTGAGAATGCCCCAGTACTTGAGTTCCTCCAGCGCGCGCTCATCCAGGCGCGCAGGTATCAAGCCGCTGCGGCGGCCGTAGTCATAGAGTCGCTCGTCGATGTCATTGCCGATAGCGCCGCCGTTGAGGCCCAGCTGCAGGCTGAGGTTGTCATACACCTTGCGCTTCACCACGCCCTGCTCTATCAGGTGCATCATGCCGTTGACGAACATCTCGGTGGAGACATAGAGCAGGGCGTGGTGAAGCGCAAGGTGTATGACAACCTCACCCTTCAGCTGGGCCTCAACGGCGGCG
>JBFZEF010000373.1:0-4150 GCA_041307045.1 Halioglobus sp. | reverse complement strand
GAAATAGAACCGAAGGACGTCAACCAGTGGAGAGCGCCTGATGTACTGCATGACCGTGGAATACCCGAAAACCGAAGGCAGCAAATTTGATTACGACTACTACCGCGACGTGCATATGCCCCTGTGCGCCCGCCTGTTCGCCGATCACGGCTTCCGCGGCTCGGTGCTGCGCACCGGGGGCGGCAGGGGCCCGGGCAGCGGCGACCTCAACTGGGTATCACTGGACCTGGTCTTTGACAGCCCCGAGCAGCTGCAGGTCGCGTTGGCGGCGGGCGGCGCCGAGATTACCGCCGACGTGCCGCGCTATACCGATGTCAGGCCGCGGATGAGTTTCGCCGAGATTGCGCTGGCCATAAGCTGATTGATCCGGGCGACCCGGCTGAACAGATTATCGGAGCGCGGTCGCCTCGCCCTGAGGTTCTTTGCCGGGCTGTGCGCCAGCCCGCTGCTACCGCTGGTGTTGGTCTGGCAGATGCCCCTGGCGCCCTTTGCAGGCCTGGCCTGGGACTGGGCCAACGCCCTCGGCTACCTGGCGCTGGCGATCGCCTGCGTCGTGTTCATCGCCTGGCATGTGGCGGGCAGTCGTTTCTACCTCAATACCCCGGTCAAGCTCGCACTCGCAGGCGCTGCCGCCAGCGCGCTCCTCGTGTATTACCTGCGAACTCGCCGCGGCTCGCGACGACCTGTGCGTTGCAGTTCCCGGCAGCGAGCCAGCGCGGCTTACTCGCAGCTGCTCAGCTATGGTCCCGCGCTGCTGCTGGTGATCCTGACCCTGGCGTTGGTGGCGCTGAGGGTGCCGGAATGATCGGGTTCCGCAGTTATGGAATCGTCGCGCCGGCGGTGTGCACCCTGCTGGCCCTGGCCTACGCTGCACACGGCTGGCGCCAGGAGGCGATTGCCCGCAGTCCCCAGTTGCCCGTCGCCTTCGAGCATCTCGATCACAACAGGGTGCCCTGTGCCGACTGTCATCACAACTTCGTCGACGACACCGGCGGTGGCGCCTGTTACAACTGCCACAAACTGACCCCGGAGATCGCCGCAGACATGGAAGCCATGTTCCATGACTTCTGTCGCGACTGCCACGTGCGGGCGCTGCTGGCGGGTGGCGACGCCGGCCCCCTGAGGCGGTGCTCGCTCTGTCACAAAGCTGGCGGAGCAGCCGGGTGACCGAACATTGCTCGGATGGGCGCATTCGTGCCACTGCGCGCGGGCGGCCATTGCTGGCTTATTATCGCAAAAGTATTCCGGGAACTCAGGCCCTTGCCGGGCAGGCCGGACCCTGATGGCACACAGCAAACGCATGCTATACGATACGATACTAATCCCGGGTGTGCTGGCGACTGATGCGTGGAAAGGAACGAGCAGGTGACCGAGCAACAGCGACTTGAGGCAATACGCCGGAAAACCCGCCAGCGCCTGGGATTTGCGCTGCTGGTACTGGTGCTGTATTTCGCCTATGTGCTCAATTACCTCCCCTTGGGCGGCTTCCTTGGCGAAAGACTTGGCGATTCCCGGGTGACCGGGTCGCTGCTGATGTTCGCGGGCCTGATCGTCGTATTCATTATTCTGGAACTGCTGTTCCTGGTGTTGAACCGGGATGATAGCCCGGGGAACGGGGGGTAGTAGGGTAATGCGCCTTGCCGGCCATCGAGTGGCGCGCGTCCCTGTCCTGCTGGCAGGCCTGCTGCTGCCCTTGCGGCAGGCACTGGCCGCAGGCGGCATTGACGGGGAAATCCAACGGCAGCCGCTCAATCCCACCGCGATCCTGATGTTTCTGCTGTTCGTGGCGGCCACTCTGGGCATCAGTTACTGGGCATCGCGGCGCACCCACAGCAGCAGGGATTTCTACACCGCCGGTGGAGCAATCACCGGTCTGCAAAATGGTACGGCGATCGCCGGCGACTTTATGTCTGCCGCGTCATTCCTCGGCATTGTCGGCCTCATGTTTCTCGGTGGTTTCGATGGCCTGGTGCTGGCCCTTGGCGCGTTCTCTGCCTGGCCTCTGATGCTGTTTCTGCTCGCCAAGCGGGTGCGCAACATGGGCAGCTATACGTTTATTGACGTCGTATCCCAGCGCCTGGAGCGCAGCGCCATTCGCATTGTCGTGCTGGTCAGCAGTATTGTGGTGGTGATTCTCTACCTTATTGCGCAGATGGTGGGGGCGGGCAAGCTGATCGAGTTATTGTTCGGCCTGCCCTATGAGCTTGCGGTGGTGCTTGTGAGTGTCCTGGTGCTGGCCTATGTCACCTTCGGCGGTATGCTGGCGACCACCTGGGTGCAGATCATCAAGGCGGTGCTGCTGATCACAGGGGTTACCCTGACAGCCTTCCTGGTGATGCGAGCCAGCGACTTCAGTCTCGATGTCCTGCTGCACAATGCCGCGCTGAACCACCCCCGGGGAGAAGCCATCCTCGCGGCCGGGGTATTGTTCAAGGATCCGGTGCAGATAGCGACCATCCTGGTCTCCATGGTTTTCGGGACGCTGGGTCTGCCCCATATCCTGATGCGCCTGTTCACGGTGCCCAATATGCTCGAAGCCAAGAAGTCCGCTTTCTATGCCTCGCTCTTCATGGGCTATTTCTATCTCGCCCTGGTCCTGGTTGGCTTCGGTGCGGTGGCCATAGTATACGACAGGCCGGAATTTTTCGGGCCCGATGGCCAGCTTATTGGCGGCAGTAATATGGCGGCCATTCACCTGGCGACAGCGGTGGGCGGCGACCTGCTCACCGGTTTCATGTCGGCGGTGACCTTCGCCACCATCCTGGCGGTGGTGGCCGGCCTCACGGTGTCAGGCGCCGCCGCGATTTCGCACGACCTTTACGCCCAGGTGATCCGCAGGGGCGCACCGGACATCCGTACCGAGTTGAAGCTGACCAGGATCACCACCGTCTGCATCGGCATCATCGCGGTGATTCTCGGCATTCTGTTCCAGAATGAAAACGTGGCCTTTATCGCCACTATGCCGATGGTGGTGGCGGCCTCGGTCAACTTTCCTGTTTTATTCCTGTCCCTGTTCTGGAGCGGTCTTACGACTCGCGGTGCTATCGCTGGCGCCCTGGTGGGGCTGTTCAGCTCGGTGACACTGATCATTGTCGGTCCCCAGGTGTGGGTGTCGGTACTGGGCTTCGGGCGGGCGCTGTTTCCCTATGATTATCCGGCCCTTTTTACCCTGCCCCTGGCACTGGGCGTTACCTGGGTAGTTTCGGTCAGTGACCGATCCGCCAGGGCGGTGATCGACAGGCGCAATTACCATGATTTGCTGATCCGCTCGGAGTACGGTCCTGGTGGCGCAGTGAAGGTGGCGCAACATTGAGCCGGGGTGCGTTGGTATGACGCCCTATCGAGTTCTGGTCGCTGATGATCACCCGCTCTACCGCGATGCGCTGCGCAACCTGGTGTGCGCCGCCTTCGACGACGTCCAGGTATTGGAGTGCGAGGATATCGCATCGGCCCTGGCTTGCCTCGAGGACGGGAGCATCGACCTGGTGCTGCTCGATCTCTCCCTGCCCGACGCCGACGGTCTTGAGGGTTTGCGCCAGTTGCGCAACGCCTGCCCGGCCACGCCGGTCATTATCTGCTCGGCGCGCGACGATCCCGCGCTGGTGCGCGAGGCCTTCCGGTTCGGCGTCTCAGGTTATTTGCCGAAGTCTTCCGGTACGGATGTGACAAGGTATGCGCTGCAGCTGGTCAGGAGCGGCGGGGTCTACGTCCCATCCCAGGCCCTGATCGAGACTGTCGTCAAAGAGGTATCGGGCGAACGCGGGGTGGAGAAAGGCGTAGGTCGCAGGGGCGAGGACCTCACCCCGCGCCAACTGGCCGTGCTCGCGCTGCTGGAAAAGGGCATGTCCAACAAGGCCATCGCGCGTGAACTGGCGATCGGCGAAATCACGGTCAAGGCCCATGTTTCTGCGATCCTGCGCAAGCTGGGGGTGGATAACCGGGTCCAGGCCGTGCTGGCCGGCCACACGCAGAAGCTCTAGGGCCTGGCCAGCAAATGCTGCATTGCCGCGCGCAGGCGGGCGGGATCGACCGGCTTCGTCAACAGCGGAATTCCGAGCTGGTCGAGCGTCTCCCGCAGGGATGCAGAGTTGTCGCTGCTGATCATGATAGCTGGAGCGGGCGAGGCGATTTCGGCGTTGATGGCATCGAT
>JBFZEF010000371.1:0-6117 GCA_041307045.1 Halioglobus sp. | reverse complement strand
TGATTATGGAAAACGGCAAGTACACCGGCGCGGTGCCGGGCAAGTTGATCAGGGGCAGCCAGCGCGCGCCGGAGGTGGCCCATGGCTGAGCGCCTGATCGTAGTCTCTTCCGACTGCCACGCCGGCCTGCCCATCGCCGACTACCGGCCCTACGTGGAGTCGCGCTACCACCCGATGCTGGACGTGGCGGTGCCGATGCAACTGGAGATGATGGCCAAGGCGAGCAAGAGCTTTCTCATCGATGAAATCAACGAGGCCTGGCGCGCGCCGATACGGCAGCAGCTGACCGGCGCCTGGGACTACCGCGAGCGCCTCAATATGCTGGCGCAGGACGGCATCGCCGCGGAGGTGCTGTTCCCCGATGGCATCACCGAGAACAATACGCCGCCCTTCGGTGCTGGCCTGGGGCTGTCGCCGCGCGACGCGGTGCCCGAACTGCAGTGGGCGGGCGCCATGGCCCACAACCGCTGGCTGGCGGAATTCTGCGCCAACGACCCGAGCCGGCATATCGGGGTGGCGTCCATCCCGCTGCTGTTCGACGTGCCGCAGGCGGTCGAGGCGGTGCGCTGGTGCGTGGCCAACGGCCTGCGGGCGGTGATGATCCCCACCTTGTGGGGCGAGCACCCGCCCTACCATCACACCCGGTACAACCCGTTCTGGGAGGTGTGTGAAGATCTCGGCGTGATCGTTCACTTTCATTCCGGGCCGGCCCCGCACCCGGAGTATTTCGGCAAGGAGTGGCCGGTGGTGGACAGCAGCGAGCAGTTGCCCGGCGCCATGGGCGTGTATGTCTCCGAGGTCATGTGGTGGCTGTACCGGCCCCTGACCTTCATGATCTGGGGTGGGGTGTTCGAGCGCTATCCCCGGCTCCGGGTGGTCATCGTCGAGGGCGGCACCATGTTCATGCTTCCCCCCTGGCTGCGCCTGCTCGATCACAATTACCGCGACGTGCAGTTTTCCGCCAAGCTGGGGGACTTCCGCTCCCACCTGAGCATGGCGCCCAGCGACTACTACCGCCGCAATATCGCCGTCGGCGCCTCCTGTGTGCCGCGCTCCGATCTCGAGCTGCGCGCGGCGATCGGCCCCGACCAGATCATGTGGGGCAGCGATTACCCGCACCCCGAGGGCACCTGGCCCCACACCGCGGAGTATTTCAGGACCACCTTCGCCGGCTTCCCCGAGGCGGACGGCCGCAAGATCCTGGGCGACAACGCCGTGCAGTTTTACGGTCTCGATCGGGACAAGCTGCAACAGGTGGCGGATAGCATCGGCCCTGATGCATCGATCTTTGCGTGAGTAAAGCCACGCCGGGAGCATAGCGCTTGCGCCAGTGGTTGCCGGCCATCAGCGCCATGGCCTGCCTCGGCCTGGGCGTCGGCCTGCTGGGCATCTACGGTTTCTTCGTCGAGCCCCTGTCCCGGGAGTTCGGGGTGGGCGTGGCGACTATCAATATCGGCCCGGTCGCCCTGCTGCTGGTGCCTGCGCTGGTGGCTCCGGCGGTGGGGCGGCTGGTGGATCGGGCGTCCATTCGCCCGATTGCCCTGACCGGCGTCACCTGCGCCATGTTGTCCCTGTGCTTCATCAGCGTGGCGCCCACCCTGTGGCTTGCGGCGCTGGGTTTCCTCGGCTTCGCCTTCGGGCTGACCCTGTACGGCCCGGTGGTGATCAATGGCCTGCTGGTGAAAATCTACCCGGGCCGGGAGGCGCGGGCGCTGGCGCTGGCGGCGATGGGTATCAGCATTGCCAGCATGGTGCTGCCCTCGGTGGCGGGTTTGCTGCTGGCGCAACTGGGCTGGCGCTCGGCCCTGTCGTCACTCGCCCTGGGGCTGATGTTGATCCTCTGGCTGCTGGTGCTGGCAGGCATTCCCGCCACCACCGGGGTTGTGGCGGCGCCCAAGAAAGGCGCGCCCGAAGCGAGCGTGTACCGCCGCCCGGAGTTCTGGCTGATAGGGCTGTGTGTGGCGATGGCGCTCAACGTGTCGCTGGTGATGGGCATCTGTTACCCGCCGCATTTTCTGCAATCGGGGTACTCGGTCGCCGAGGCGGGACTGTTCGTTTCCGCGGGCGGGATCGGCGGCTTCATCGGCAAGGCCATTCTCGCCTGGGTGGGGGATGCCGGCCGCGCTTACGCCCGCTGGATCGCGGCGGGCCTGATGCTGATCGGGGCCGGGGCCATCTGCCTGCTGCTGCTCGCCGCGAGCCCCGCGGCGGTGTGGCCGGCGGTCTTTCTGTTCGGATTCGCCGCGGGGGGCATCATGCCGATGCACCCCTACCTCAACAGCCGTTATTTTGACGCGGCCAATATCGGCCAGGTGACCGGCGCCCAGGCGCCGCTGTTCCTGCCTTTCGGCCTGGTCGGCGCGCCCCTGGCGGGCTTTGCCTATGACACCCTGGGCAATTACGAGCTGGTGCTGCAGTGCCTGGTCGTCACCCTGCTGCTGGCGGCCGCCCTGGCGCTCGCCCTGCCCCGTTCGGGGATGGAACCCGCAGGGCTGGAAGACGCCCCGGCACCCTGAACAAACGGGCAGGGCGGGCCCCGGCGGCCCGCGATCCACCCGCCTAGCGGGTTTCGTGCAGGCCCAGGTACATGTGGCACACCTTCTGGTCCTGCAGTTTCAGCAGCCGCGGTATCTGGCGGATATTGGCCCGGTCCTTTTCCTTGTCGGCCTCGGTCAGCTGCTCCCAGGGGATCAGGTCCGGGTGCAGCATGCGATCCTCGTCCCGCTGCTCCCCGTAGCTGTAGCCCGCCAGGTGCTTGTCCGCCATCCAGCGGCGGTGCTCCAGCTGGGCGAGCAGCTCCATCATGAGATCGTCCGGGGGGAACACGGCCTCCGGTTCAGGAGCGTCAACCGGTAGCGCCACGCAATTGGCGATACGCAACTTGACGTCCATGTGGGCGGCGGCGTGCTGGTTCGCCTTCTTTTTGTGTACAGGCAATTCCGACCAGGAGATGAGCGAGGCATTGCCCCGGGGGCTGGCGCCGTTGGCCAGCTGGGTATTCAGGTAGGCGTTGTGCAGGGTGCGGGCCAGAGCGTCGAGGGCCTCGTTGACGACCACGTCGATGGAAATGGTCTCGTCGAGGCACTCGAAGTATTCGATGGGCTCGTGCTCCGGCAGATTGATTTTATTCATGTCGATGGGCTGGAAATCATCGTCGATGATGTCGGCGAGGAAATTCTGCTGGTTCAGGCAGACCACGAAATTCAGCGGCGGCAGGCCGCTGTGGCGGCGCAGGCGATTGAGCCTGCGCGCCGAGAGGATGGCCTCCACGTCATGCTCCAGGGCCACGTAGCAGACGTCGAAGTGGGTGGTCGTCTGCATCTCGTACCAGGTCTCGGGGGTGATCGTCATTGGGTCGGCGTAAACGAAATTGATCTCGACGATTTTATCCAGGTGGGGGTGGCGGTGCCGGAACCGTTCTACCTTGGACCGCATGGTCGACTCGCACAGCACCGTGACGTGAGGCAGGCGGAAGTCCGTGTAGTGTGCGGTGAGCGCCGTCTGCAGGATCATTTCCCGAGCCAGCGCCTCGAAGCCGATGAACAGGACATGCATGGGCTCGTTGCCACGACTGGCTGGGCGGTAGTACAGGTCGGGAGCGCACAGCCGAAATATGTTGCGGGCGATGGTCTCGCGCCGGTTGAACAGCCGGATGGCGAAGCGCGAGCTGTTGATCTCGAAGAAACTGTGAACGCTGAAGACCTCGTAGATGTCCGGCGAGTCGACGCACAGGAAACAGCGAAGGGATGCATCCGGGGGCTCACCGCCGATGACGGGCTCGCGCCGCCGGGCGATTGCTTCCAGGCGCCTCAGCTCGGTCTCCTTCAGGCGCCGGGTGAGGCGCTCGGCATTCTTGGCAATGGCAATGTTCGCCTTGTCATCGCTAGTGCACAGGAACAGTTCCTTGGCGTAGATGACCTGGGCCTTGAGCAGCACCAGGGGGTCCATGGCGTTGCCGTACACCACGATGGCGCCGTGGTTTTTCAGATCGGCGGCCAGGGCGTTGCGCGGGTCATTATCAATAGCCACCACCCGCTTGTCGGAATTGAGGCAGTAATCGCGGGCGATACGATAGCCCGTTTCGCCGATACCGCAGACCACCACAAAGCGCCGCTTGCGAAACAGCAGCCCGTACAGGGCGACTTCTTCTTCGACAACACCCCACACGGCCTTGGCGGCAGTGTAAAGCACGATGAGAGGGGCCATCGCCCGGGCGATCTGCAGGTGCAGCGGCCAGCCGGCCGTCTCATCCGGCGCCTCGAAAATGAACATCTGCAGGCTGGCGTAACCCACGTCCCACCAGGTGTTTGGGCCGCCCTGGGCGACGAAGGTCATGGTCTGGCCGTAACCGATACAGCCGAGGACGAAGGTGAGCACCGCCAGCAGGCCCACCAGGGTCCACTCGTGGCGGGCGACCAGGTTCACCTGCTCGGTATCGGGTTTTTTGCCCTGGGTCGTGTTGCCTGAAACGTTGTGCGATGGGGTCATTGAGGTGGGCTTGTCCCGGCCAGGTTGGGTGCCACTTTAGCGGGAATGGGGTGGTAGAGAAAGCGTCAGTGCCCGGGGTTCAACATTGCTGGCATTGGGAAGCTCGAAAGGGTTAGCATGGCAGCGCGAGTGGTCCGGCAGCGCGCTGGCAGTTGCGAAGACAGGCTGGGCACCGGGACGATAGCGAGCCTCGCAATTGGGGAATACCAGTGATCGACTGGCAGGATTACAAGTACAAGGCTTTCATAAGCTACAGCCACGCGGACGAAAAATGGGCGCGCTGGCTGCACCGCTCCCTTGAGAATTATCGCGTTCCCAAGCGTCTGGTGGGGCGACAGACGGACATGGGCAAGGTGCCGACTCGCCTGGCGCCGGTCTTTCGCGACCGCGAGGAGCTCGCCAGCGCCACCGATCTCGGCAACAAGCTGACCCAGGCGCTGGAGTCCTCCGCCGTGCAGATCGTTATCTGTTCGATGGCATCGGCGAAGTCCCACTGGGTCAACGAGGAGATCAAGGCCTTCAAGCGCCTGGGCCGATCCGATCGGATTTTCAGCCTGATCGTCGATGGCGAACCCTATTCCACCGGCAAGCCCGGTATCGAGCAGTACGAGTGCTTTCCCCCGGCCCTGCGTTTCAAGCTGGGAGACGACGGGGAGCTGTCCGAGGAACCGGCTGAGCCGATCGCGGCGGACGCACGACACGGCAAGGACGGCAAAGCGAACGCCCGGGTCAAGCTGTTGGCGGGAATCATGGGTCTCGGCTTTGACGATCTGCGCCAGCGCGAATTGCAGCGCCGCAACCAGCGCCTCGCCATCATCACCGGTTCCGCAGTGGTTGGCATGGTGGCGGCCATCGGCCTTGCGACCACCGCGGTGATTGCCCGCAACGACGCGGAGCGCCAGCGCGTCCGCGCCGAAGCCGAGGCGGAGACCGCGCGCCAGACGACGTCCTTCCTGGTGAGCCTGTTCGAGGTATCCGACCCCAGTCAGGCCCGCGGCGAAACCATTACCGCCCGGGAGATCCTGACCGCCGGTGCCCAGCGTATCGACACGGAACTCGATGCGCAGCCGGAAATACAGGCGCGCCTGATGGATACCATCGGCAGCGTGTTCTCCAGCCTGGGCTTGTACCAAGATGCCCGGGCCATGCTGGAGAAGGCCCTCGAAAATCGACTCGCCCTGCCTGAGGTTCCGCAACAGGAGATCGTGCAGACCACGCTGCACCTGGCCCATGTGGACACCATCAACGCCGAGCTGGAAACAGCCGAGTCGCTCTACAGTGACGCGATTGAACGATTGAACCGCGCGGGCGCCACCGACAGCGTGGAAATGACCGATGCACGTGCCGGGCTGGCGGAGCTGTATTACCGCATGGGCCGTTTCGAGGACGCCGAGCCCCTGCTGGTGTCCGTACTCGAGGACTGGCGCCGGCGAGGTGGGGAGCAAAGCCAGGAGGTGGCGGGTGCTATCGAAGAACTGGGCTTGAACCAGTTTGACCAGGGCAAATTCGAGAAGGCCGAGGAATATTTGCGTGAATCCCTGGCAATGCGGCGCGAGCTTTTTGGCGAGCAGCCCCACCCCGACCTCGCGGAAAATATCAACAACCTGGCGCTGCTGTTGATGGAGTCGG
>JBFZEF010000370.1:0-4239 GCA_041307045.1 Halioglobus sp. | reverse complement strand
GGGCGCAAGCGTGCAGATCGACGGCGTGGACGTCGGCAAAACCCCGCTGCGGGACCTGAGCGTGGAAGCCGGCGCGCGCACCGTTGCCCTGGCGCTGGAGCGCTACCTGCCCTTGACGCAGCCGCTGGAGGTCACCGGTCGCAGCATCAGGCAGAAGCTCGAACTCGCGCTGGCCCCGGGCTGGGCCGACGTCACCATCGACAGCAAGCCTGCCGGCGCCAGCATCCTGGTCGATGGCGAGACCCTCGGCACCACGCCGGCAACCCTGCCGCTCATGGGCGGGGAGCGCCAGCTCATCCTGCAGCTGCCGGCCTACGCCGATGCCCAGCAGGCGCTGCTGGTGACCCCGGGCAAACCCCTGCAGCTGAAGACCATTGAGTTGCAGCCCGCCCCCGGCGTGTTGCAACTGACGAGCGTCCCCAGCGGGGCCAACGTCACCCTCGACGGCGAGTTCCACGGCCAGACCCCCATGGACCTGGAAGTGAGCCCGGGCAAGGTGCACCGGCTGGCGGTGTTCAAACCCGGCTACCGGCGCTATAACGGCACCGTGGAACTGGCCGCCGCCGGGCGGGACAGCCGGAGCGTGACACTCAGCGCCGAGCTGGGCGAGGTGCGCTTCAAGATAAGCCCCGCTAACGCGGTGCTGAAGATCAATGGCAAGGTGCGCGGCACCGGCAGCCAGACCCTGTCACTGCCGGCGTTCGAGCACCTGGTGGAAATCAGCCTGCCGGGCCACACCACGGTGAGCCGCCGCGTCACCCCGCGCCCCGGCCTGCAGCAGCTGGTGGAAGCCAACCTGGCCGGCGCCCAGGAGGCCGCGGCCGTGCGCCCGGCCGGCAACAATGCGGAAATCACCACCGCCCTGGGGCAGACCCTGTTGCTGTTCAAACCCGCCGACTCGCCGCTGGCCGACTTCACCATGGGCGCGTCGCGCCGGGAGCCCGGGCGCCGCGCCAACGAGGTCATGTACCCCGTGTCCCTGCGCCGCCCCTTCTACCTGCAGACCACCGAGGTGACCAATGCCCAGTTCCGCCAGTACCAGAGCGGCCACAACTCCGGCCAGGTCGATGGCAACAGCCTCAACCGGGATCAGCAGCCCGCGGTACAGGTGAGCTGGCAACAGGCCGCCGCCTTCGCCAACTGGCTGAGCAAGCGCGAGGGCCTGCCGGCGTTTTACCAAGAGAGCAACGGCATCATCACCGGCTTTAACCCCGCCGCCACCGGCTACCGCCTGCCCAGCGAGGCCGAGTGGGCCTGGGCCGCCCGCGCCAGCGGCGCGAACCTGCTCAAGTTCCCCTGGGGTGACGCGTTCCCGCCCCCCGCCAACTCGCTGGAAAACTACGCGGACGAGAGCTCCGCCCGTGTCACCGGCCGGGCCCTGGCGGGTTACAACGACGCTGCCGTGGTGAGCGCCCCGGTGGGTTCCTACAAGCCCAACCAGAACCGGCTCTACGATATGGGCGGCAACGTCGCGGAATGGGTGCACGATGTCTACCGCATCCCCCCGGCCAACGGCGCCACGGAAGTGGACCCATTGGGGAGCCAGGGCGGCGACAACTATGCGCTTCGCGGCGCCAGCTGGAGCCACAGTAAAATCGGCGAGTTGCGGCTGTCCTACCGGGATTATGGGCAAGCGGGCCGCGATGACGTAGGATTCCGGCTGGCGCGCTATGCGGAGTGAATCATGATCCCAAGGGGACCCCTGGTGCTGGCGGCCCTGCTGCTGGCGGCGAGCGCGGCGCTGGCGCAACCGGGTGCGGGTGAGGACGCGACGCCTGCGCCGCCTCCCCCCACGGCCGCCAGCGGCGAGGACAGCAAGGCGCCCACCCCTGCCGGCGCCGACAAGCCGTCGGCGCAAACCGGCAGATCGCCATCAGACTACCGGGCCTCGGAGCAAATCTCCGAAGACCTGCCCGTCTCCTTTCCGGTAGACATATAGGATCCTGCAATGAAGCAAAGGCTGTCGTCCGAGTTCATCTTCCAGCTGTTCGCCCTGCTGATCGCGGTCATCGTGGTGCATACCATCTATGTCGGGCTGGTGCGACCGGCGGCGGATGCGCACATCAAACGGGAGATGGAGCTGCAGGCGGCGGGCACTGACTTCGTTCCGGTGCGCAGCCTGGCCGTGGTGCTGAAGGACTACGAGCAGGAATCCTGTTTCATCCTGCTGATCTGGGCCCTGGCGATCATGGGGTACAAAACCCGGCGCGGCATCCATGAGCAGCGCCTGCTGGACCGGCGCCTGCTGGATATCCCCGAGGGCACCAGCGTGTTGCCCGAAGACGCCCGCGAGTACAGCCGCTCGCTGGAAGCACTGCCGGAGCGGGAGCAGGATTACCTGCTGCCGCGCACCCTGCTGTCGGCGCTGCAGCGCTTCGCCACTACCAGCAGCATCCAGGCGGTGTCCGACACCATCAAGGAAAGTTGCGAGGTGGAATCCGACCGGCTGGACTCGGAGCTGTCCATGGTGCGCTATATCGCCTGGGCCATTCCCTCCATCGGGTTTATCGGCACCGTGCGCGGTATCGGCGACGCGCTCGGGCAGGCCTACAAGGCGGTGGAAGGTGACATTACCGGCGTGACCGTGAGCCTCGGGGTGGCGTTCAACAGTACCTTTGTCGCCCTGGTGTTGAGCATCGTCCTGATGTTCTGCCTGCACCAGCTGCAGCTGACCCAGGAACGCCTGGTGCTGGACTGCCAGCGCTATTGCGACAAGCGCCTGCTGCGCTTCCTGGTCGTCCATTAACACGAGTCCATAACGATGGCCATCGCACTGCTCGACATCAACGACAGCAACCTGCAGCTGTGGTACGGCAGCACCCACCTGCAAAGCCCCGGTTACGCCCTGCTGGTCGACCGGCAATACCGTTTCGGCAACCCCGCCCGGGCCGCCGCGCGCCTGCAGCCCAGGGATATCAACACCCGCTACTGGTGGCAGCTGAGCACCGAGCCCCTGCAGCCGGCCCTGGGGCCCGCCCGCCACACCGGCGACCTGGTCCACGCCCAGCTGCAGGAGCTGCACCGGGAGGGCGGGCAGCCGCAGGAAGTACTGATGGCCGTGTCGGGCAGCATGCAGCGGGACCAACTGGCGCTGCTGCTGGGCATCGCGCAGCAGTGCCCCTTCGCCGCCGTCGGCCTGGTGCACCGCAGCGTCGCCCTGGGCAGCCTGCACGGCGCCGCCGGGCGCCTGTTCCACCTGGAAATCCAGCTGCACCAGGCGGTCATCAGCGAACTGGCGCAACGCGATGGCAAGGTAGAACTGCTGCGCTCACTGCCCCTGCCTGGTGCCGGCCTGCTGCAGGTGCAGGAGAAACTGGTGGAGATCATCGCCACCGCGTTTATTCGCCAGACCCGCTTCGACCCGCGCCGCAAAGCCATCACCGAGCAACAGTTGTACGACGCCCTGCCCGACGCCCTGCGCGCCCTGGGTCGCGACGGCGAGACCAATATCGAGGTCAGCGGTTACCGCGCCGGCATCAATCGGGCCGAACTCCAGGCCGCCGGCCAGCGCCTGTTCAGCAGTGCGCGCGAGGCGATCGGCACACCGCAGCCGGGCGACCGCGTGCTCGCCGACCCGGTGGCGGGCCTGCTGCCGGGACTGGCGGCGCAATTGCCGGGATTCGAGCCGCTGGCGGCCGACAGTGTGCGCCGGGCCCTTGAGCATCACCTGGAACGCCTGGTGCAACGGGAACAGGCCCTGAGTTTTGTCACCACCCTGCCCGCCCTGGCGGGCGCGGTAGCGCCGGTGCAGGCCGTTGCCCCCGCCGTCGCGGCAACAGCAGTCCCCGCCCCGGTCGCACCGCCACGCCCCGCCGCCACCCACCTGCTGCAGGGTCACCGCGCCCTGCCGCTGGCGGCAATGGGGTACAACCTCGGCCAGGGCTGGAGCCTGGAACACACGGCGGCGGGCTGGCGCCTGCGCGGGGCCGGCGCCGGTGTCATGGTCAATGGCGCCGCGGCTGACGCCGAGCAGCTGCTGGGCGGCGGCGACCGCATTCGCATCGGCAGCGACCCCGAGTACCTGCTGATCGAGGTAATGTCCTAGCGACCCACCACCATGGCCCGGAAAAAGCGCCAGTTCACCACCTTCAACCTGAGCTTCCTCGACATCATGTCCTGCGGCTTTGGGGCGGTCATTCTCGTGTTCCTGGTGATCGACCATTCCATCAAGACCGAGAGCGATGAGATCAACCGCGAGCTGCTGTCGGAAGTGAACATGCTGGAGGAGGAAGTCAGGGA
>JBFZEF010000367.1:0-5962 GCA_041307045.1 Halioglobus sp. | reverse complement strand
CGTAAACCTGGGATGCGGCTCGATCCCGAGTACCTGAGCGCAACCGGCGGGGCGCAGCAGGAGCTGGTGCTGCTGCACGGCTGGGGCAGTAATCGCGAAATCTGGCGACCGCTGCTGGCGGGCCTGCGGCCCTGGGCGAACATTACCCTGCTGGACCTGCCGGGTTGCGCCCCGGGCCTCGCCTGCGGCGAGTCGATAGAGCGGGAAGCTTTACTGGAGGCCGTCCTTGCCGCCGCTCCCGCGCGCGCGGTGTACCTGGGATGGTCCCTCGGCGGCCAATTGGCGCTGGCGCTGGCAGCGCATCACCCACAGCGGGTGGCGGCGGTGGTGACCGTGTGCAGCAACCCGCGCTTTGTGGCGGAACCCGGCTGGCCGGGCATGGAGCCCGCCGCGTTTGCGAGTTTCAGGGCCGCCTGCCTGGCGCAGCCCGTGGCCGCCCTGCGCCGCTTCGACAGCCTGCAGGCGCAGGGTGCGGCACGGCCCCGGGCCCTGCTGCGGCAACTCCAGGGCCAGCGCCGGCAAGCACCCGGTGACGAGTTGATGACTGGCCTCGACTGGCTTGCGCAGCTCGACCAGCGGCAGTTGCTGCAGACCCTGCCGCAACCCCAGCTGCACCTGTTGGCTGAGCATGACGGCCTGGTACCCGCGCAACTTCAGCAAGCGTTCGAAGGATTGTTGCAGGGCGCGGCGAACGCCCGGGTGCAACTGCTCGGGGGTGCCTGCCACCTGGCGCCGCTGGCAAGCGCAACTGAACTGGCGGCAGCAACCCGCGAGTTTCTGGCGGCCGCAGACCTGCTGGGTGAAGTGGACCGCCAGGGAGCAGGGCCCGACAAGAAAGACGTCGCGTCTTCCTTCAGTCGCGCCGCGGCCTCCTACGATTCGGTGGCGCAACTGCAGCGCGATGTCGGCGCGCGGCTGCTGGCGCGCATGCCCGCAGGCGACCCGGCCGCCGCCGTGGTGCTCGATCTGGGCTGCGGCACCGGATATTTCCGCGCAGGGCTTACGGCGCGCTTTGGGGGCTCCATCTATATCGGCCTGGATCTGGCGCCGGGCATGGTCGAGTTCGCCCGGGGCCGGGCCGCTGACGAGTGCCTCTGGTTGGTCGGCGACGCCGAAGCGCTGCCGCTGGCGCCCGCTTCGGTGGATCTGGTTTTCAGTAGCCTGGCCATCCAGTGGTGCCAGCGCCCCGAGTTGTTTTTTACCGAGCTGGCGCGAGTGCTGAAGCCCGGTGGCCGCTGCGCATTCACCACGCTGGGGCCCGAGACCCTGCGCGAGTTGCGCCTGTCATGGGCCGCCGTGGATCATCGCCAACACGTGAACAAATTCCTGCCGCCCGGCGACCTGCTCGCCGCGGCCGCCGGGGTGCGGGGCATCGACCTCAGCCTTGAGCGCGAGGGCTACTGTATGCACTACCGGCGGGTGGCGGACCTGCTGGCGGAACTCAAGGCCCTGGGCGCCCACAATATGAACCGCGACCGGCCTGCGGGACTGACCAGTCGCAGGGTCCTGCAGGGTATGGTGCAGGCCTATGAAGCCTGGCGGGCGGAGGGCTTGCTGCCGGCGACCTATGATGTGATTTTCGGGGAGGTGACCAGACGATGACCCGCACATGGTTTGTAACGGGGACCGATACGGGTGTGGGCAAGACGGCTGTCAGTTGCGCACTGCTGGCCGCTGCCGCGCGGGACGGCCTGCGCACCGCCGCGATCAAGCCGGTCGCGGCAGGTTGCGACGCGTCGGGCCGCAACGAGGACGCCCTGCTGTTGCTGCAGTGGATGACAGAGCCCCTGGACTACGAGCAGGTGAACCCCGTCGCCCTGAGCGCAGCCATTGCGCCCCATATTGCGGCTCAGCAGGAGGGACGATCGCTCCAGGCCAGTCGCCTGGCAGGACTGTGCCGGGGGGTGATGCTGGCCGGTGTGGACTTCGTGCTGATTGAGGGAGCCGGGGGCTGGCGTGTGCCGATCAGCGCGCGTGAGACCCTGGCGGACATCGCCGTGCAATTGCAGGCGGGGGTCATCCTGGTGGTGGGTATGCGCCTTGGCTGCATCAATCACGCCCTGCTGACTGCCGAGGCCATCGCCAGGGACGGGCTGCGCATGGCCGGCTGGGTGGCCAACCAACCCGGGGAGATAATGCCCAGCTATGCAGAAAACCTGGACAGCCTGCGACGCATGCTGCCGGCGCCCCTGTTGGGGGAGGTGCCGTGCCTGCTGCCATTTGACGTAGAGCAGGCCTCCAGGAGCCTTTCTTTGGAGGCTCTTAAAGGTATGTAAGTGCTTACCATAATAAATGTTGATCCAGGTCTATATAGCTGTTTTCTGATCCGGGTTGGCTGCTCCCGGCCAAAAATTCATTTGACTGCTCGCGAGAAAAGCTCAGAATGTGGGCGCTGAACACATGGCTCTTCCCGCACGCTGCTGCGAGGCCCGGAGAGCAAGGCCAACCGAGAGGTAATGATCATGCCCGCTTACAAAGCGCCCCTGCGCGACATCAGCTTCGTTATGAATGAGTTACTCGAGTCCGAGAAGCTCTACCAGACACTTCCCGGCTATGAGGATGCCACCGCGGATCTGATGGGCGCCATCATCGAGGAGGGCGCGAAATTCGCCGAGAACGTCCTGTCCCCCCTCAACCAGAGCGGCGACGAGGAAGGTTGTCACTGGAGTGAGGCGGGCGTGACCACCCCAAAGGGATTCGCCGAGGCGTATCAGCAGTACGTGGAGAATGGTTGGCCGTCACTGAGTGCGAGCACCGCAGTCGGTGGCCAGGGCATGCCCAATCTGGTTGGCATCGTCATCAATGAATTGGCCGGCACGGCGAACTGGTCCTGGCTGATGTACCCGGGCCTCAGCCACGGCGCGGTGAAGACCATCGAAGAGCACGGCGACGACGAGCAGAAAAGGAAGTACCTCACCCGGCTGGTTGAGGGCGCGTGGACCGGCACCATGTGCCTGACCGAGGCCCATTGCGGTAGCGACCTCGGCCTTTTGCGTACCAAGGCAGAGCCCCGGGCCGATGGCAGCTACGCCATAACGGGCACCAAGATATTCATCAGCGCCGGCGAGCACGACATGGCGGAGAACATCGTGCATATCGTGCTGGCGCGGCTGCCGGATGCGCCCCAGGGCACCAAGGGCATTTCCCTGTTCATCGTACCCAAGTTCAAGGTGAAGGATGACGGCAGCCTGGGCGAACGCAACGCCGTCAATTGCGCGTCGATCGAGAAGAAGATGGGCATCAAAGCCTCAGCCACCTGTGTGATGAACTTTGATGGTGCGACCGGCTACCTCATCGGGCCACCCAACAGGGGCCTGAACTGCATGTTCACGTTTATGAACACCGCCCGTATCGGCACTGCCATCCAGGGCCTTGCCCATGCCCAGCTGTCCTATACCGGCGCCCTCACCTATGCGCGGGAGCGCCTGGCCATGCGCAGCCTGACCGGCCCCAAGAACGAAAAGGGACCGGCGGACCCGATCATCGTCCATCCCGATGTGCGCCGCATGCTGCTCACCCAGAAGGCCTTTACCGAGGGTGGTCGCGCCTTCATCTATTTCCTGGCGCAGCAGGGCGACGTGGTTGAAGGTGGCGACAAGGAGCGGTCAAAGGCGGCGGACGACCTGATGGCCCTGCTCACGCCAATCGCCAAGGCGTTTGTCACCGAGACCGGCTTCGAGGCTGCCAACCTGGGTGTCCAGATCTACGGCGGCCACGGGTTTATCAGGGAGTGGGGGATGGAGCAGATAGTGCGCGACGCACGCATCTCCATGCTCTACGAGGGCACGACCGGCATCCAGGCGCTGGACCTGCTGGGCCGCAAGGTCATTGGTAGCGGCGGCAAACTGCTGCTGGGCTTCACCGCGCTGATCGACGAGTTTTGTGCCGCCAACGATGGCCCCGAGGACGCTGAGTTCGTCCGTGTGCTCAAGGCCTACAAGGACGAATGGCTGGCACTGTCGATGAAAATCGGCGAATCCGCCATGAAAAACCCCGACGAGGCCGGCGCCGCTGCAGTGGATTACATGATGTACAGCGGGTATGTCTGCCTGGCTTACTTCTGGGCGCGGATGGCGGTTCTGGCCCGCCACAAGATCGCCGAGGCGGACGGGGATGTAGCGTTCTACGAGGCCAAGGTGATGACGGCCCGGTTCTACTTCGACCGGCTGCTGCCGCGCACCCTGTCTCACAAAAACATGATCCTCTCCGGCGCCGGCAATCTTATGCAGATGCCAGTTGAGATGTTTGCGCTGTAGAATACGCATTGCTGCTCGGGAACCTCCGCACCGGGCGACTTTTAGAAACTGGATATGCCCGAAGAGAACGACAAGAGCTACCACAATCGCCTGAATCCCGAGGACCAGGCGCGGGTGGACGAATTCATCAGGCGCGGTGTAAATTCGGTTGAGCGCAAGCCATTCCGGCCGATGCGCCTGCTGCTGATCCTGATTGCGATCGTGACCGGCCTGAGTATCTTCAGCCAGTTCCTCGCCCGCTGGGCCGGCATCTACTAGGCGCTGCCATCCAAACGCAGTACCGGGGCATTGGTTCCGGCGATCTGTTTTGGTATAGTGGCGCCCCCTCAAATCATCGGTGTGTGGCGCAGTCTGGTAGCGCACTTCCTTCGGGAGGAAGGGGTCGGAGGTTCGAATCCTCTCACACCGACCAAATCTTGATGGGTGCATTCCGGTCACATAGGTTGCACTTTATTCCGGGGACATGGGTAACACTTTTGGAGCAAAGGGGTTAACCCCCACCGGCTCCACCCTGTTCTCGGTCTGGTCAAAGAAGCCTAGATCATAATCCATAAAACTGACAAGCCAGATCTCCTCAGCCACCTCCCTGATGCCCACATATTGGCCGGCAAACACCGTACTGAGGTTGATCTTGCGCCGCCCGATACAGATCCTGCCGCACTGGGTGACCTGAATGGAGCGGTCGTGAAACGGGTATTCAGGCACCTCAGGATGGAAGTAATTCCTGGCTGAGGGTGTATACACCTCACCCGGGTACATCCCCCCGAGGGCCTGGTGGGGACGGTCGTTGTTGTAACCCTCAATGAACTCATCAAACCGGCTCTGCTGCTGCAAAAAGTTATAGCCTGGAGGCTTGGTCGCCTCTTTCTTCAGGGTCAGGTGCATGCGCTCATGGCGCCCGTTCTGCTGGGGATGACCTGGCTTGATACGCTCGATGCCAATGCCCAGTCGCAGCCACCAGACCGACAACCGGCTCAGTCCGAACAGGGCATGGGGCGAGGAGAACGGAACCCCATTATCGGTGCGGATGGCAGCGGGCAAGCCAAACTCCTTGAAAACGCGCTCAAACACAGGGAAAGCACCGGCTTCCTTGGTGGACTCCAGGCTCTCACAGGCCAGCAGGTAACGGGAACGTTGGTCGGTGATGGTCAGCGGGTAGCAATACCTGCGGTTGCCCAGCAGAAATTGTCCCTTGTAGTCGGCGCACCACAGGGCATTCGGGCTCTGGGCAGTGCTAAGCTCCGTACCCTTGGCCTTATGCCGTGCGCGGGTACGACGTTTGACCAGGCCGTTCCTATCAAGGATCTCGTGGATGGTGCTGGAAGCCGGTGGTTTGATCATCGGAAATAGCTTGATCAGTTTGTCATGTATCTTGGGTGCCCCCCAGGTCTTGTGCTCCCGCTTGATCTGTAGAATGGCTTTTTCAACCTGGAAGGCAGTCTTGTTCGGGTGGCGATAGGGGCTTCGGGCCCGGTCCTCCAATCCCCGAATCCCGAAATCCTTGTAGCGATTGAAGAACTTGTAACCCGTCTTGCGGGAGATACCAAACTCTCGGCACATGGCCGACATATTCTCGCCGTCTAATAAACGGGCCACAAATCTGAGACGCTCGTCCATAGAATTACACTCATTCCAAGGCATCTGAGGTACCCCCCAAATGCCAAAATTGTGTAACCTATGTCCCCGGAATAAAATGTTACCTATGT
>JBFZEF010000366.1:0-3877 GCA_041307045.1 Halioglobus sp. | reverse complement strand
GGGATGCCGTTGCGCTCGACGATCGCCCGCAGCACGTGGGCCCCGAGGTCGGCGCCGTGCACTTCCGCGAGGCCCCCCCGGCGTTTTCCGGTGGGGCTGCGCACTGCGTCTACAATATAAGCGTCTGCCATCTGTTGAGTCCTCTGTAGTGATTAGGAGTGGTTAAGCGTGGTTGCGATTCAGTTGAAGGTTGCGCCGGCGCCCAGTGCGGCGCCGTCGGCGAAAATGTAGTCGGCGATGCGCGCCTTGTGAAACGCGGTATCGCCCCAGGTGTTGGCCAGGGCCCAGGCCTTCTTCATAAAGATGTGCAGGTCCACCTCCCAGGTGTAGCCCATGGCGCCATGTACCTGGATGCTGTGTTTCGCCGCCAGGTTGGCCGCCTCGCAGGCCATCAGCTTGGCGTGGGACACGGCGCGCGTCGCGCCGGGCTCCTCGTGCGCCAGGCTGTAGGCCGCCCGGTGCACCGGTGCCCGCGCGTATTCCAGTCGCACCGCCACATTGGCCATGAGGTGCTTCACCGCCTGGAAGGAGCCGATGGGTTTGCCGAACTGCTGGCGGTCGCGGCTGTAGGCCACGGCCATGTCCACCATGCGCTGGGCCAGGCCCAGGGCCTGGGCGGCACAGCCCAGGGCGCCGCGATCGAGTGCCGCCGCGGTGAGCGCCGCCGCCTCCGTCCCACTGCAAAAGGGGTCTGACCCCATTTTCATTTCCACGGCGTAGAGGCGGCGGGAGGGGTCGACGGATGCGTTGTGGCGCAACTCCACCTGCTCCTGCGCGAGCGCATACCAGGCCTCGCCCCGCTGCAGCAATAGCAGATCCGCCACGTGGGCATCCTCCACCAGCAGGTTCTGCTCCAGGCCCACCACCACCTTCGCCTCGCTGGCGGCAATGCGCGGCAGCCAGGTCGCGGCGAGGTCCCCTCCCACCCGGCGCAGCAGGGGTGCGGCCACCATTGCCGTATGCACCAGCGGCTCGGGCAGCGCCACGTAGCCGCACTCCTGGGCCAGCAGCACGAAGTCCAGCTCGCCCATGCCCAGGCCGCCGTATTCCTCCGGCACGCACAGGCCCACCAGGCCCAGCTCGGCGAGCTGCTGCCACAGGGCGGGATCCCGGCCATCGGCTGTTTCCCAGGCGGCGCGTATCCGCGCCGGCGTCACCTCGGCAGCGAGGAAATCGCGCACTGACGACTGGAACAGCAACTGGTCCTGTGTAAACGTAAAATCCATACTCTACCTCGGCATCCCCAGCATCCGCTCGGCGATAATATTGCGCTGAATTTCGTTGGTGCCGGCGTAAATCGGGCCTGACTGGGAGAACAGCCAGCCGTCCAGCCAGGTGCCCACGCCCGCGGCGTCCGGCGCATGGGGCAGCAGCTCCGCCCTGGCGCCGAGAATGCTCATGGCGGTGGCGTGCATGTTCTGGTCCAGCTCCGACCAGAAGATCTTGTTGGTGGAGGACTCGGCGCCGATCCTGCCGCCCTGGCCCAGGCGGCAGGCGGTCTGGTAGGTGGCGAGGCAGTAACTCTCGGCATCGAGCCAGGCGCGGATCACCGCGTCTTTCACTGCAGGATCGCGCTCTGCCGCCGCGCGATTGGCCCGGTACAGCTCCACCAGGCGCCGCGCGGTTTCCTGGAAGCGCGCCGGCGAGCGCAACATCAGGCCCCGCTCGAAACCGGCGGTGGCCATCGCCACCTGCCAGCCTGCACCCTCGTCACCGAGGCGATTTTCCTCGGCGACCTCGACCTCATCGAAGAACACCTCGGCAAAGCCCGGCAGGCCATCCAGTTGCGGAATCGGGCGCACGGTGATGCCCGGCGTGTTCAGGGGCACCAGGATAAAAGTCAGGCCGTGATGGCGGGTGGACTCGGGATCGGTGCGGAACATGCCGAACAGCCAGTCTGCCCAGACCGCCCGGGTCGACCAGATTTTCTGGCCGTTGATCACGTAGCGGTCACCGCGCAGATCCGCCCGGGCGCGGATGGCGGCCATGTCGGAACCGGCATTGGGCTCGGACCAGCCCTGGGCCCACACTTCCTCGCCGCAGGCCATCTTCGGCAGGATGCGCGCTTTCTGTTCGGCGCTGCCGTATTCCATCAGGGTGGGGCCGAGCAGGAAGATGCCGTTCTGGTTGACCCGCAGGGGCGCGCGCGCGCGGTAATACTCTTCCTCGAATATCAGCCAGTCGACCAGATCGCAGCCGCGCCCACCGTATTCCACCGGCCAGGTGACCATGCCCCAACGGCCCTCGTTGAGCCGCGCCTCCCACTGCCGGTGCTGGGCGAAGCCCTCGGCGGTGTCGAAGGACTGCAGGGGGCTGGCCGGCACGTTCGCCGCCAGCCATTGCCGGATCTCCGCGCGGAAAGCCTGCTGTTTTACCGTGTATGCCAGATCCATAGTCTTTCCCGGCCTAGAATTTTGCGTCGCGCTTGGCGACAAATGCATCGCGTGATTCCTGCGAATCGCCCATGGTGTAGGCCTCCAGGGTGAAGCCCTGCTCCCAGCGGTACTTGTCCTCCAGGTTGCCGTCCTCGATACCGGTGAGGGCCTCCTTGGCCAGCTTGACCATGGCCGGGGACTTGGCCGCGATCTTCGCCGCGATCTCCCGCGCGGTGGGCATCAATTGCGCCAGCGGCACCACGCGCTCCACCGCGCCGAGGCGCCAGGCCTCCTGTGCGTCGATGAATTCGCCGGTGAAATACATGTAGCGCACCTTCTGCACCGGAAACATGCGCTGCAGGTGGGCGCCGCCGCCCATGGCGCCGCGGTCGATTTCCGGCACGCCGAAACGCGCGCACTCGGAGCAGACGATGATGTCCGCCGCGCCCGCCATGCCGATGCCGCCCCCCAGCACGAAGCTGTGGAGGGCGACGATGACGGGCTTGGGATTGCGGTGGATAGCGCGGAAGGTCTCGTAATTGCCCTTGTTGACCGCGACGATTTTCTGCG
Organism: Halioglobus sp.; assembly: GCA_041307045.1. Lineage (GTDB taxonomy): Bacteria > Pseudomonadota > Gammaproteobacteria > Pseudomonadales > Halieaceae > JARRPM01. Next base: position 932 of record JBFZEF010000366.1, on the reverse strand, counting down.
GGTCCGCCGCCAGCTCCTTGATGTCGACACCGGCGCAGAATCCCTTGCCGGCTGCGCCCACGATAATGACGCGCACCTCCTCATTCGCCCCCAGCGCGTCGATCTCGGCGGCTATGGCGAACCAGCCGGCGCTGTCGAAGGCGTTGACCGGCGGGTGGTCCAGGATCATTTCGGCGATGCCGCCGGCGATGCTTGTTTTGAAGGGCTTTGACATGATGGGGCTCCTGGGAGTCAGTGAGTGCCGGTGCGCTGTGCCAGCGCGGCGAGGCGTGCTTCCGCTTCCGCCACAATCGAGTTGACCAGGTCGGCACAGCAGGGCAGGTCGTTGATAACACCCGCCACCTGGCCGCTAGGCAGCACACCGCGGGCGGGCTCTCCCTCCACCATGGCCTTCTGGATGATCATCGGCGCGTTGGCGGACATGATCGCCTGGCTGGCGCTCATGTCCTCATCGCGGCTCATAGCAAGCGCCGACCGCAACAAGCCCGGCAGCGTCGCCCCGGTGTGCTTGCGAAACGCCAGGCCATTGCGCAGGGCAATCCAGAGCTTGCGCAGGGTGCCGGCCCGTTCCAGCTCTCCCAGCAATTCATTCATGATCATGCGCTGGGGCAGCCCGTCCATGGCGCGGGAAACAATGATATCGGCCGGGTTAGCGCAGTCGACATAGCGCTGCAATGTCGCCCGGGGTACCGGGCTTTCCGCGGTCATGAGGAAGCGGGTGCCCATGGCGATCCCATCGGCGCCCCAGGCCAGGGCGGCCACCAGGCCGCGTCCGTCCTTGAAGCCGCCCGCCGCCACCACCGGCACTTTAGCGCCCACCGCATCGACCACCTGGGGAATCAGCAGGGTGGTGGGCACGGCGCCGGTGTGGCCGCCGCCCTCCCCGCCCTGCACGGTCACCACGTCGGCCCCCAGCTCCACGGCCTTGATGG
>JBFZEF010000365.1:0-2535 GCA_041307045.1 Halioglobus sp. | reverse complement strand
AAAATACTGGTATTGCCCGGGGATTATATCGGTCCGGAAATCATGGCCGAGGCGGTCAAGGTACTGCAGGAGGTGAATACCCGGTTCGCGCTCGATCTCGAGCTTGAGTACGGGTTGCTGGGCGGCGCCGCCATTGACGCGACCGGCGTGCCGCTGCCCCCGGAGACCCTGGAGCGGGCGCGGTCGGTCGATGCGATCCTGCTGGGTGCCGTTGGCGGCCCCAGGTGGGATGGTGTGGAGCGGCACTTGCGTCCGGAGCGCGGCCTGTTGGGCATCCGCTCGGAACTGAAGCTGTTCGGTAACCTGCGCCCGGCCATTCTCTACCCCCAGCTGGCGGACGCTTCCAGCCTCAAGCCCGAAGTCGTCTCCGGGCTGGACATCCTCATTGTCAGGGAATTGACCGGTGGTATTTATTTCGGTGAGCCGCGCGGTATCCGCGTGCTGGAAAACGGTGAGCGCGAAGGCTTCAATACCTATGTCTACCGCGAATCGGAAATCCGCCGGATCGGGCGCCTCGCTTTCGAGCTGGCCCGCAAACGCAGTCGCCGTCTCTGCTCCGTCGACAAGGCCAATGTGCTGGAAGTCACGATGCTCTGGCGCGAGGTCATGAACGAGGTCGCAACCGAGTACCCCGACGTGGAGCTGAGCCACATGTATGTGGATAACGCCGCCATGCAGTTGCTGCGCGCCCCGAAACAGTTCGATGTGATCGTCACGGGCAATATGTTCGGGGATATCCTCTCGGATGCCGCCGCCATGCTCACCGGCTCGATCGGCATGCTGCCCTCGGCCTCCCTGGACCAGGCCGGGCGCGGCATGTATGAACCCTGTCACGGCACGGCACCGGACATCGCCGGGCAGGGCAAGGCCAACCCGCTGGCGACCATCCTCTCGGTGGCCATGATGCTGCGTTATACGCTGGTCTGCCCGGCGGCGGCGGACGCGATCGAGCAGGCGGTCAGCGCGGTGCTGGACCAGGGCCTGCGCACCCCCGACATTCATACCGCCGGCATGCAGCTGGTGAATACGAGCCGGATGGGGGACGCGGTAGTGGCGGCCCTGCGGGCTTGACGGGACAACACGAAACAACACGGCACGACAGAGGAAGCAAGATGAGCAAGTCATACGATGTGGCAGTGGTGGGCGCGACCGGGGCGGTGGGGGAGGCCATGATCTCCATTCTGGAGGAGCGCAAGTTCCCGGTGCGCAATCTCTATGCCCTGGCCAGCAGCCGCTCCGCCGGCAAGTCAGTCATGTTCAACGGCAGGTCCATCAGGGTGACAGACCTGGCCGAGTTCGATTTCAGCCAGGCGCAGATCGGCCTGTTTTCAGCCGGTGGCAGCATTTCGGCTGAATTTGCCCCCAGGGCGGGCGCTGCCGGTTGCGTGGTGATAGACAACACCTCCCATTTCCGCCAGGACGAGGATATCCCGCTGATCGTGCCCGAGGTCAATATCGAGGCGCTGGCGGGGTACAGCCGGCGCAATATCATCGCCAACCCCAATTGCTCAACCATCCAGATGCTGGTGGCGCTGAAACCCATTTACGATGCGGTGGGTATCGAGCGCATCAATGTGGCCACCTACCAGGCGGTGTCGGGCACCGGCAAGGAGGCGATCGAGGAACTGGCGGGCCAGACCGCGAGGCTGCTGAACGGCCAGGAGATCCAGTGCGAGGTCTATCCACGGCAGATCGCCTTCAACGTCATCCCCCATATCGACGTATTCCAGGACAACGGCTACACCCGGGAGGAGATGAAAATGGTGTGGGAGACCCGCAAGATCCTCAATGACCACTCGATCCAGGTGAACCCCACCTGCGTCCGCGTCCCGGTCTTTTTTGGCCATTCGGAGGCGGTCCATATCGAGACCGCGGAGAAAATCAGCGCCGAGCAGGCCCGAGCCCTGTTGGAGAGGGCTCCCGGGGTCACAGTTATCGATGAGCGCAAGGACGGCGGCTACCCTACAGCGGTGGCGGAGGCCGCCGGTCGGGACCCGGTTTATGTGGGCCGGATCCGCGAGGATATCTCCCATCCGCGGGGCCTGGACATGTGGATCGTGTCCGATAATGTGCGCAAGGGAGCCGCTCTCAATAGTGTGCAAATTGCTGAAAGCTTCATCACAACTTACCTTGATTAATGCTGGTACATCACTGATACTTGGGCTAATTCGGAATATTCAGAGTGCACGGAGGCACCACCCAGCGCTGCTTTCCACGGGTAGCGCCGGCGTCTGTAGGGGCAATTTGCGGGCGTCGTGCCAGTTGTATTCCGAACCAGTTGCCGGACCTTGGGGAGGCCGGTGTGGGATGAGGCAGGAACAATAATTAGGCATTCGGTATGGCTCGAAAGTTTGCTGCTGTAGTTTTTTCACTGGGGTGTGTTCAGGCAAGTTCAGTGATGGCGCTGGGGCTCGGGGAGATGACACTCGGCTCCTATCTCAACGAACCCCTGAGGGCGCATGTCGACCTGATCGATATAGGCGGATTGCACGAGGACCAGATCAGGGTCCGCCTGGCCACAGCCGACGATTTCAA
>JBFZEF010000361.1:0-3413 GCA_041307045.1 Halioglobus sp. | reverse complement strand
GCGAGCCGGGGCATATGGGGCTGGCGCCGGGCAATGTGCTTGAGCTGGACATTTTCCGCCTGCTACTGCCCCGGCACGGAAATATCCATGCTGAACTCCTGGTAAGCGGCCCGGGGCTGGCGCGCCTGTACCAGGTGCTTGCCCAGATACGAGGTGAGCCCGGCCACGACCTCCCGCCGGAGGAAATTTCCCGTCTTGCCCTCGCGGGAGAGGACGCGCTTTGTGTGCTTGCGCTGGACACATTCTGTGCCCTGCTCGGCTCGGTCTGCGGCGATTTCCTGCTGGCCAACGGTTCCTACGGTGGACTGTACCTGGCCGGGGGTATCTTGCCACGCTTCACCTCGTTTCTCGTCGCCAGCTCGTTCCACCGACGCGTCATTGAAAAAGGTGCCATGCGCGCTACCCTTGCCGCGGTGCCCATCTTCATGATTACCACCCCCCAGCCCGGCCTGATCGGGGCGGCCCATGCACCCCTGGCGTGAGGACAGTCGCGACCCGGCCTCAAGCGCCCGGGGCTGGCGCGGGAAACTCCAGGCTGACCCGAAATCCGCCATGATCATCCCGCGGGCCAACGCTCAAACGCGCGCCGTGTTGCTCGGCAACTCGCGCGACTATCGACAGGCCCAGACCCGAACCCTGGCCGACCGCGCCCGGAGCACGGTAAAAGCGCTCGCAGATGCGACTGAACTCCTGCTTTGAGAGGGGCGGGCAGTCATTGGCGATTTGCAACTGCACACCCTCAACACAGCGCAGGTGGATCGCGACCGTGGTCCCTGCAGCGGCATAGCGGAAGGCATTGATCAGGAGATTGCGTAGCAAAATCGCCAGCGACTCCTCGCTGCCGGAAATATATACCCGCTTCCGGGTCTCCACCGCCAGGGCAAGCCCGCGCTGCTCAGCCAGGTGGGCGGTATCCACCAGCGCCTCGGACAACAGGGAATCCAGGCACAACCGCCGGAAAGTCAGCGGCTGATCCGGATCCAGGCGCGCAAGTGTCAATAACTGAGAGACCGTGTGGCTGGCCCTGTCGACCCGCTGGGCGATGCGATCCAGCATCACCGCGCCGCGTTCATCGCCGAGCTGCAATTGGCACAGCTGAACTTCCGTCTTTATCGCCGCCAGCGGGGTCAGCAGCTCGTGGGCGGCATTGGCCGTAAACCGCTGCTCTCCCTCCAGCGCCAGGGCCAGCCGCTGCAACAGCTGGTTCAGGGATGCAACGACGCCCTGCATTTCGGCGGGCACCCCGCTGGGGTCCACGGCATCCAGCAGAGCCGGGTTGCGCAATGCGATCTGCCGGGCGAGGGCTTTGAGGGGCCTGAGGCCCCTCGATACCCCAAAATACAACACGCCAACCGTCAGCGGCAGCACCAGGACCAGCGGCAGCAGGGCCCGGCCGAGCATGCCCAGCATGGACCGGCGGGCACCGCCCATTTCGATTCCGACCTGCAGCCAAAGGTCAGTGATTGGATCATGGCGGGTGAGAATACGCCAACTCCGTTCCTGCCCGGCAGGCCCGCCAAACGTGATGCCCTGCCCGGACGGTCTGTCAAACCTGGGGGAGTCGGCCATCACCGCAATCAGGTTTGCGCCCAGCCAGATATTCAGGGCGGGGTTGAGTTTTTCCCCGACCGGGGCATCGATAACAATCGGCTGCAGGTGGGCGGTCTCGAACTCGCCAGTCAGCCAGGGTTCCGAGATGGGCTGGCCCTCATCCACCTGGCGCGCGAACACTGCGCTGATGTATTGCACCAGGTCGGCGTACTGCTCCAGCTGCTGGTCGACCTGGTCCAGCATCACACGGCTGGTAAAGGCATAGGTCAGCAGGGCCGACGCCACCCAGGCGACCAGGGTGAGGGCCAGCAGAATCAGGACTATGCGGGTTTTCAGGGAAGCCATCACCCCGGCACCCGGTAACCCACACCGCGCATGGTTTCTATCGCCCCGCCACCAAAGCGCTTGCGCAGGCGGGAGATGTAGACCTCCACGGTATTCGATTCCACTTCCTCACCCCAGCTGTATATCCCCTCCTCCAGCCGTGCTTTCGAGACATAGCGGCCGGTATTGCGCATCAATATTTCCAGGATCGCAAACTCGCGGGCTGTAAGGTCCACTGGCTGCCCCTCAAATCTCACCATGCGCTCCGCCGGATCCAGGCTGATTCCCGCGGCAAGCAGTTCTGTCGACTTGTGTTCACTTTTGCGGCGCAGCAGTGCCCGCACTCTGGCAAACAATTCCAGAATATCGAAAGGCTTGGCGAGGTAATCATCCGCCCCGGAATCGAGGCCATCCACCCTGTCTGCCACCGTGTTGCGGGCGGTGAGCACCAGCACCGGCAAACGGTGTTTGTCGGCCCGCAATTGCCGCAGCACCTGCACGCCCGGAACCCCTGGCAAACCCAGGTCGAGGATCAACAGATCGTAAGGAGTGGAGCCCAGCGCCGCCCTCACCGGTTCACCCGAGCGCAACCAGTCGACCGCATACTGCTCCAGCCTGAGCGCGGCCTCGAGGGACTCGCCCAGTTGGGAATCATCTTCAACCAATAAAATCCGCACCGGACCCATGCTCCCCATGAGGCGCCACCAAGCTTATACCCTCATCGGTAGCGATGAAACCCGGCTCTAGCAGCGGCAGAAGGCAGGCAAATTTCCCAAATTTTTAAAAAACCTTGACGGCAAAACGGCAACTTTGGTGATACACTTCTCCAAGCTGAGGGGTTTCAGCGGTATTTATGCTCACGGTCGAAGTTCCATCAAGATCATCGGTACGTTAACCATAAATAATTATCAAATGAACAGGTGCCTGGACATGGCACCGCAAGCAATACAGGTACTCTATATATGTCTACAACAACCGGCACTGTAAAATGGTTCAACGAGACCAAGGGTTTCGGCTTTATCGAGCGAGCAGATGGCCCTGATGTCTTCGTCCATTTCAGCGCCATCAAAGGCGAGGGCTTCAAGACTCTGTCTGACGGCCAAAAAGTCCAGTTCACTGTCACTGATGGCCAGAAAGGTCCCCAAGCAGAGAATGTAGTTCCCCTCTAATACCCCCAGGGTAAGAGACAATAAAAAAGGAGCTCATATGAGCTCCTTTTTTTCGTGCCATAGGCAAAGTCCCGGCGGGTCAACCTTCGCGCAACTTCGCCTGCCGATCAAGTTCAGTATCGATATATTGCAGCCACTGCTGGGCGTACTTGGCTGAACGCTCGTCGCGTCCGGCCGCCTGAAATGCCTCCCGGGCCTTGTCATATTGCCGGGAGTTGAAATAGGCCATGCCCAGGACCAGCCGGGCCGTATCCGGCCGCTTCACGCCGCCCCGCGACAAGCCCTTGTTGATTGCAGTAATAGCCTTATCATACTCGTCGCTATCCAGGTATATATTGCCCAGGCGCGCGTACAATTCTCCCTGGTCAG
>JBFZEF010000356.1:0-15881 GCA_041307045.1 Halioglobus sp. | reverse complement strand
CTACGTCGCCGGCAGTCAATTCCGCAGAGTCAAAAGCAAACTGCAGCTGCATGGAGGCGGCGCAATCGCAACCAATCTCGTCAACGGTCTTGCCCGCCGCTGTATTGGGGCACTGATCATCTGCGTCGCAAACCCCGTCACCGTCCGCATCCGGACAGGCTGCCGGCGGCTCTTCTACGACAGGAGCTGCTGCAACAACCGGGGCCGCATCGCTGAAGAAGCGGTAGGTTATACCGGCGGAAATGAAGTAAAAGTCATCGACCTCGTTGTCGTCGTAGCCCTGCGCTTCCACGCGCAGGCCCCAGTGACCTTTACCGAAGTTGTAGGCGGCGCCGACGCCATAGGCCAACTTCGCCTCATTTTCATTCCCTGACGTGCGTTCGCTGGATGCTCCCGTGGTGGTCGTGGTTGTCACGTTCGCGTTGCCATCTATCTTTGCATTGATGCCACCGACCTTGGCGAACAGATCGAGTCCACCGATGGGCAATGTGCCAACAAGGAACCCTTCCCAGCCAGTAAAATCCGCATCCGCATTGACGCGTACACCACTGCCATCCTGGTTGCGGACTTCGCGGCCTTTCGAGGCACTGCCGAAATCGACATAGCCTCCCTCGACGCCGAACCAGGGCAGGAACTGGTAGCCGAGGTAAGCCTTCCAGCCCGTATCATCAGCGTCAAGCTCCAGATCCCTCAGGGCAGGATTGCTACTGTTATCAAGGCCCAGGTCACTGGCATCCGTATCTACACTGGTCTGCCCGCCGCTGGCGCCCACGTAGAAACCGGGCTCTGCAGCGTTCACCGCCCCTGCCAAAAGCGTCGGGAAAAGTGCCGCAGCCAGGGCTAATTTTCTAACTGTAATCATTGCCTACCTCCATGACGTGTGCTGTAAGTGTTAATTGCCGGGTTTACTGCAAATAACCATATCAAGTTTAAGTGACGTGTGACACCCGTCGATCAACATCCATTGCTGACTTATTTATGCAATAAAATTGTCACAATCAAGACCGGCCTGCGTGATGTGTGCTGCTGTCGCCGCGTTACACCACGCCAATGCCCGCGAAGAAAAATGCGGCGCTCACATCGATCCGCGCCAGCGGAGGGCCAGGACAGCTACCCGCAAGCTATCCCATCAATCGGAACCAAGTGCCCGCGACATGTCGTCCAGAAGCGCCTGCGGTGAGACAGGTCGACCGAGAAACTCCTCAATGACTTCCTTCGAGGTTTTTTCAAGGCCAAAGCGAAAGAGGCTCCCGCTCACTTTTTCATACCAGAGCGGATTGCCCTCGGTGTAGGGCCCGTACAATTGCGCTGCGCGGGCTCGCAAGTCCGCAACCACGATAGCCCCTGCGGCATAGTTCATCATGTAACCGGGGGAGTCGATCAGCTGGCCGCGAACGGCCCACCAGGCAAGATCGGGTTGGGGCTTGATTCGAAAGTACTGTTGGGTAATTTCGCCCCATACCTGGTTGGGGTCGCGTTCCGGTTCTCGATGCATGCGCAGCTCGAACAGCGCCCATGCGATGTCCATCACAATCGCGGCGTATTTCGCCGTAATCGCCTCGTCGAGGGGTACGGCGGCGCCGAGGTAGCGTTGTTGCCAGGGCGGCTCGTACATTTCCAGGGTGGCGATATCGGCAACGCCCTCGGTGAAAATATCGCTGTCGGGCCAATCCGCGAAGGCCGGGCGGGTTCGAATGGCGGCGAGGTGAATTGCATGGCCGGTCTCATGTAACAGTTCTGCCAGATTGTCGAGCCCGCCGCCCTGGTAGCTTGCGAAAACCCATGGCTCGGCGCTTGTCCAGGCGCCGTCTTCGAGGTGAGGTCGGCGCCCAAAGGTCGTGAATGCGACGGGGTCCTTGCTTGGCCGCGGTTCGAGGTCGTAGCGCAGCTGTAGGTCTAGTGGGTCAGCGCCGAGGTCGCGGTAAAAGCGGTCGTTGATCGCCCTCAGAGCGTCCAGGGGTATAGACTGACTCTGCGCCCGGCTGCGGCGGCCTGTACTTTAGGCAAAATCCCAGGGCTCAATCGCCGTATCGGGGGTGATATCGTGCCACTTCTGCAGCACTGCCATCATCCACAGCTCCATCACCGCAGGCTCAATGCCAATGGCACGCACTGCTGCCCCCAGGGTTTGTCCCTCGCTCTTCATCCGCGCTGCGTTCAGTCGGACGAGCGTTCTGTAGGGACTCTGAGGCCCATTATCGCCATTCACCGATACCCAGACTGGCTCCATGGCCCGCCACAAACTCTCGCGCCGGGATGGCTCGTCCGTCAACGGCAATCGGCCGAACACCGTCAACCTGTCCACCGGCTCACCCTCGAATGACAGTGACTGGGCAGCCAGCGAAAAGCAGTGGTACATACGGCTCGAGAGTGCCTGGTAACCGGCCTCCCCCTTTGCCACGGTCAGCGGGTCGTAGCGACAGTCGACTATCTCATCCGCGTCGGTGTTTGCTGCGGCTGAATCACCTGCGCTTGCCATCTCAGGCAGAGCCGTGGCCAGGGTCCGTTGCATCGTTGCCAGCGCCGCCAGGTCTTGCCGGGACAGCGGTTCAACAGGGTTTCCGGAAAGGGCCCGCTGCAGCCGGCCGCGTGAAGCATTGTAAGCTTCGATCAGCTTTGCCATGTCCCTGCCGCTAGCGGCATCCCGGTAGCGGAGAACATCTATCTGGTCAGCCAGCGCGCGAGTTTCTGCAAAGCGTTGCTCGATCACGCCGATGGAAGGTGTGGCATCGACGCTGGCAGTCGGCGATGCAGTCATGGAAACAGCCAGGGCAAGCACTGCAGCAATTCGGAATTTATACCTGGTCATTCCCCACGCAACCCGCAATAGCCTTTCAGACAGTCCGGCACGATAACACCTACAGGGCGGCAGCAACCTTTTCATCAAAGGTCACACCCTCAAGCACCAGGGTGGTTTCATTTGAAGCAGGCTTGAAACCCAGGGACCGGTAAAACCTGAAAGCCCGCTCATTGCCGCCGTGAACACTCAGTCTCATATAGCTGGCTCCCTGCTGCCGGCCTTGCTCAATCACCGCGGCTATCAGTTTTTGGCCCACTCCTGCGCCCCTGGCTTCTGCCGATACGAAGAGGTCCTGTACATAAATTCCGGGCGAGCCTCGCCAGGTGGAAAATTCACTGAAGTACAGGATGAATCCCAGTGGGGTTTTACCCCGCCAGGCGATAATGGCCTCAAAAGCCGGGGTAGACGCGAAGCCATAGTCTACAAGTGAAGCCAGGGATCCACGAAATTCCTGCTCTTTACCCAGGTCCCTGGCAAGCCGTTGCAGGAGATCGAACAGCACTGGCGCATCTTCTGCACCGGCTTTGCACAACCTCAGTTCAGACATGTTTTCGCACCTCTATCCTGTCGCGACCCTTGAGCTGCAGGCTGTCCCGGACTTCAGAGGGGCTGGCGACCTCATGTCCCAGCGCCTCGATAATGCTCCTTATACGACTGACCTGTTCGGCACTGCTGCTGGCCAGAGCGCCCGACGGCATGGTCAGGCTATCCTCGAGACCCACCCTGACATTGCCACCCAGAATGACCGCGAGTGTGGCCAGCGGCATCTGGTGCTGGCCGGCCGCCAGCACGGAAAACAGATAGCTGTCGCCCAGCACGCGGTCAGCCGCCGCTTTCATCGCCATCAGATTCTCAGGTGAGGCGCCGATGCCACCCATCACACCCAGGACAAACTGTACATACAGAGGTGCTTTCACCAGGCCCTGGCGCAGGTAATAGCCGAGGGTTTCGATATGGCCCATGTCATAGCACTCGAACTCGAACCTGGCCCCGTCGCCCTCGCCCAACTCCCGCAAAATGGCTTCGATGTCCTCATAGGTATTCCTGAAGGTGGTTTTTCTCGTGGCTTCCAGCAGCGCTGGCTCCCACTCGTGTTGCCAGCGGGCATACTTTCGCGCCAGGGTGAAAATGCCAAAATTCATGGAACCCATGTTCAGCGAACACATTTCCGGGTTTATGTACCGGGCCGGGGCCAGTCGCTCCTCCAGCGACATAAGTGAACTGCCTCCTGTAGAGATATTCAGCACGGCATCACATCCCCGGTGAATCTCGGGAATGAAATCCATGAAATGCCCGACGCTGGCGCTGGGCCGACCGTCAGCAGGGTCGCGGGCATGTAAATGAATAATAGCCGCCCCAGCCGCGGCGGCCTCCATGGACGCCTTGGCAATCTCGGGGCCTGTTACCGGAAGATGCGGGCTCATGGTGGGGGTATAGATTGAGCCGGTCACCGCACAGGTGATAATCACTTTTCGTTTCATTGTTCCCAACCTTTTGCAGTAGAACGGCCCCATGATACCATTCTGAAAAATTATACTTATAAACTCAAATCGGGTTTTTCTGTGGCCGACCCCACCCACTGTTCGGCTGGAAGATTCGCCGCCTGGTCGGGCTCGGCAAATGCCGCTGAAAGGGCCTTTCTGTTGGCGTTAGAATAAACCGTCAGGGCTACCGACATAAAGCAACGCTCTTAATGGTGTCAGCGCCCGGGGCGCAGTGGAATAGTACTATGGACTCGCATCTCTTCTACCAGACTCGCGACCGGCGCCCGCTGCTCGATCGAGCCGATGGCATTTACATGTGGGATGTCAATGGCAAAAAGTATATCGATGGTTCCAGCGGCGCGATGGTGTCAAACATTGGTCATAGCAACCCTGCGGTGTTGCAGGCGATGCAGGCGCAAATGGCAAAGTCTACTTTTGGCTATCGCTTACATTTTGAGAACGAGCCGGCTGAGTTGCTTGCCAGGAAAGTCGCCGAGCTAAGCCCCCCCGGGCACAACAAGGTGTTTTTTGTCTCCGGGGGTTCTGAAGCAGTGGAAAGCGGGATGAAGCTGGCTCGCCAATATGCCTATGCCCGCGGCGAGAGCGGGCGCTGGAAAATTATTTCCCGCTCACCCTCCTATCACGGCGCCACACTCGGCGCCCTGTCTCTGACATCCTACACGCCTCTCAACGCACCCTTCCTGCCCATGCATGTGGCCATGCCAAAGGTGCCCGCTCCACGCTGTTACCTGGATCGGGACCAGTTAAGTGATGAGGAGCGTGGATTGCGGTACGCGCAGATGCTCCGGGACAAGATATTGGCGGAGGGCCCGCAGACGGTGCTGGCTTTTATCATGGAACCGGTAGGTGGCGCCTCGACCGGAGCACTGGTGGCGCCCGACAGCTACTATGGTCGCATTCGGGATATCTGTGACGAATTTGATGTGTTGCTCATTTACGACGAGGTCATGTCTGGCGTTGGCCGCACCGGAAAGTTCCTGGCGGCGGAACACTGGAATATCAACCCCGATATTATCGTCACCGCAAAAGGTTTCGGCGCCGGCTATATTCCCCTGGGCGCATTGACCGCAAGACAATCGATTGTAGATACCGTCCTGGATGCCGGCGGTTTCCAACACGGCTATACCTACGCGGGCAATCCCATCGCCTGTGCCGCGGGCCTGGCGGTCATTGCTGAAATTGAGCGACAGGAGATGATGTCCAACACGGTTGCCAGGGGCGCGCAGCTGCTAGCAGGATTATCTCAGCTGAAAGACAAATTTGCATTCGTCGGCGATGTCAGGGGCAAGGGCTTACTCACCGCCTTTGAACTAGTGGGCGATCGCGCAACCATGACGCCGCTGCCAGCTTCCCTGAACGCCTTTTCAGTACTGGTTGAGCTGGCTTACGAACGCGGCCTGATTATCTACTCCCGGCGTTCCAGGGGCGGGCTTGCGGGTGACCACTTCCTGGTCTGTCCGCCAATGATTACCAACTCGCAACAGGTGACAGAGATTCTGGCCATTCTGGATGATAGTCTGGGCAGCCTGGCAACACTATTGAATCTGCCGACATCCAGGCATTGAGGTTCCCCTTATGAAATGTGTGCTCAGTGCCCGCCAGACCAAACACTACCCCGAGAGCTTTCTCGTCAACGGGGAACGTCAACCCAACCCCGAGTCCCCCGACCGGGTCGATCGATTACTGGAGGGGGCACTGGCTGCTGGCCTGGAACGAAATGAACCGCACGACTATGGTCTGGCCGTCATTGCCCGCGTGCATACCCCGGAGTACCTGGCCTTTCTCAGGAATGCCTACAGGCGCTGGAGTCGCATTGCCGGGGCCGCCAGCGAGGTCACTCCCAATATTCATCCCACCAATCGCGATTGTGTCTATCCGGCATCGGTCGTGGCCCAGGCGGGCTACCATATGGCGGACGCTTCGGCCCCTATTGGCGCGGACACCTGGGAAAGCTCAGTCGCCAGCGCCTGGACCGCTATCCATGCCAGCGAGATCGTGATGGCGGGCGATCCTATGGCGTACGCCCTGACTCGACCTCCCGGCCATCACGCCGGAGCCGATATCGCCGGCGGATTCTGCTATTTGAACAATACGGCCATCGCTGCAGAACACCTGCTGCAAAAATACCGATCAGTTGCGATTCTCGATATCGACCTGCATCACGGCAATGGCACCCAGTCGATTTTTTATCATCGCGCCGATGTATTGACCGTGTCATTGCATGCCGATCCTGTCCGCTTCTATCCGTTTTTCTGGGGTCATGCCGCGGAGCGCGGCATGGCTGCCGGGCTTGGCTATAATTTGAACCTACCGCTGCCCCGGGGCACCGGCGATGAGGTGTTCCTGAAGACACTGGAGGAAGCCTTTGTGAGAATTGAATCATTCGCGCCTGATGCGCTGGTGGTAGCGCTGGGCCTGGATACATTTGAGGGTGACCCGATAGCAGGGCTCAACATCAGCAGCGCCGGCTACGGCGCAATCGGCCACACAATCGCCAGCAGGCTGCGCCTGCCCATCGTAATCATCCAGGAAGGTGGTTACCCCTGCGAGGAACTGGCTGGCAATCTCACCCGTTTCCTGGCAGGTATGCAAGCGGGGTTAACGTCATGAGAAGAGCCGCCGCGCAGTTCTCGGTTGATGTTGACACCACCCCTTTATGGATGGCGATCCTTCCGCTTCTAGTCCTGGTATCTTTATTGGCAGGCGCAGTCAGTCTTTTCGGGAATGACGCCGCTTCCGGGCCCAACCAGATCGGCTTGATGATCGCCGCAGCAGTCGCCACTGTGCTTGGAATTTTTCGCGGACAGTCGTGGGCGGAACTCGAGCAAGCACTGGTAGACGGCATTATGCTCGCAATGAAGGCTTGTCTGATTCTGCTGATGATAGGTGCACTCATCGGCAGCTGGATGCTTGCGGGTACGGCACCCGCGATTATCCATCTTGGGCTAGGCGTAATGGACCCAGCCTGGTTCTATCCCGCCGCAATGTTGTTGTGCGCACTGGTTTCAATAGCGATAGGAAGTTCCTGGACCACTGCGGGAACTGTCGGCCTGGCTTTAATCGGGATTGCCAGCATTTTTGGCCTGTCGATTGAAATTACCGCCGGCGCTGTCATCTCGGGCGCCTACTTCGGCGATAAGATGTCGCCGCTGTCCGATACTACCAACCTTGCCCCCGCCATGGTGGGTGTCGACCTGTTCGTGCACATCAAACATATGATCTGGACTACTGTTCCAGCATTCATAGTAGCGCTCGGCCTGTTTACCTGGTTGGGATGGGGAGCAGAAAACGCAGGTACCGGCGAAAGTGCCATTGTTACCGCGCGCACCCTATTGGAACAGCATTACGCCCTGGGCTGGCCGGTATTTCTGCCGCTGCTGTTACTACTGGGACTGTCGCTGGGGAGGGTTCCCGCCTTACCCACTATTGTTTTCGGTGCGGTCGCCGGATGTGTTATCGCTGTGCTCTACCAGAACGAAGGTACACGACTGTTTGGAGATAGCTCCGGTACACTCTCCAGCCAGGTTGCGGTGATCAAAGCCCTGTGGATGTCGGTCAGCACCGGATACACCGCCAGTACCGGCGATCCCACACTGGACGAACTTCTGTCTCGCGGCGGTATGAGCAGTATGCTTAATACCATCTGGCTGATTATTGCAGCCATGTGTTTTGGTGGAGTCATGGAGCATACGGGGTTTTTGCGCCGGATAGTTGTAACAGCGTTAAAGCGTGTGCGCGGCGCCGGCTCCCTCGTTTTCACCACGGTACTTACGTGTATTGGCATGAATATTATCGCCGCCGATCAATACATCTCCATTGTCCTGCCGGGACGAATGTACCAGATGGAGTTCAAGCGCCGTGGCCTGGCGCCGGAAAATCTCTCCCGCACACTGGAGGATGCCGGCACCATGACTTCAGCGCTGGTACCATGGAATACCTGTGGCGCCTTTATGGCGGTGACCCTTGGTGTGGCAACCCTGGACTATCTGCCCTACGCATTTCTCAACCTGTTGACCCCGGTTATCGCAATTGTCTTCGGTCTATTCAATATTCGAATCACCCCTTTGGCTGGTGAGGCCTGACATGGTCAAGGGAACCGAGGCGACCGGGCGACTGCTCATTGGCGTACTGCTGAGTACCGTAGTCCTGTCGGCTCAGGCGCAACGGGCGCGCGACCTGGGTATCACATTCGAAGGCATTCCAGGGCCGCTCAACACCATAACCGATGTGGCAGGCGTGACAGTGGGTCACAGCACCCTGATCGAGGATACCGCCGACGGTCACGCCATACGCACCGGCGTAACGGCAATCTTGCCCCGCGGCCGGGATAGCCTGATGGAGCCGGTGATGGCCGCCACTTTCGCGCTCAATGGTAACGGCGAGATGACCGGCAGCGCCTGGGTGGAGGAGTCCGGACTGCTGGAAGGCCCGGTCATGCTCACCAACACCCATAGTGTGGGCACCGTGCGCGACGCCACCATCGCCTGGCGCATCCGCGCTGCCGGGCCCGATGCCAGCGGCTATACCTGGTCGCTGCCCCTGGTGGCTGAGACCTGGGACGGCCATCTCAACGATATCAACGGCTTTCATGTGCAGCCCCGGCACGCCGAGACGGCGCTTGAGGCTGCGATCGGCGGGGTCGTTCCCGAGGGGAATGTCGGCGGTGGCACCGGGATGATCTGTCATGAGTACAAGTGCGGTATCGGTACTGCGTCCCGCGTTGTCGAAGCCCTGGACCGTACCTACATGGTAGGGGTACTGGTGCAGGCCAACTACGGTAGACGCGATGATCTGACGATCAGCGGCGCGCCCGTGGGCCGCCACATGCGTGAGCACCGGGTCTACACAGAGGAGGACCCGGAGGCCACAGAGACCGGCTCCATCATTATCGTGGTGGCCACGGATGCGCCCCTGCTGCCGCATCAACTGAAACGCATGGCAAAGCGGGCCAGCCTGGGCCTTGCGCGCATGGGATCTATCGCCGGCAATGGGTCGGGAGATATTTTTGTCGCCTTTGGCACTGGTAATCCGGCGGGCCACACCGGTGTACAGCAGGTGACAATGCTGGGCAACGAACACATGGATCCGCTGTTCGCTGCCGTGGTGCAGGCCACCGAGGAATCCATCACCAACGCCATGATCGCCGCCCGTGACATGGTGGGCGAAGGCGGTGGCTACGCCAAGGCGATCCCCCATGCGCAATTACAACACTGGCTGGAACACTACCGGCGTCTTGACCAATGATGAGGCTCCGCTGCTTTCCCCCGGTAATCGCCGCAGGCATTGTCGCGCTGTTTTCAACCGGTGTCTTTGCCATGAGTCTTGACCTGCCGGAGGGTATCGTGACCCATCCGGACGGAAGAAAGCCGGTCGAAACACTCTACCAGGCCTATGCTTCACTGATCGAAAGCGGCTGGCAGCTCGATGTCATCATCCAGTCACAACCATCCGGACGGGCGTACGCATTGCCTGTCATTGCGCTGCGCAGCCCGCAGGGCGGGGATGCATGCTGGATTCTGTCCGGAATTCACGGCGAGGAACCTGCCGGGCCCAACGCGATAGCAGAATCGATTGAGGCCATAGCGGCACTGGGTGAGCGGCAGGCGGTGGTGCTGATGCCATTGAATAACCCGCATGGCTATGTGAATAACTGGCGCTACCTCAATATGCCCAGTTACTCGGAGACGATCGAGGGGCAAAGTGTCGGGGATTCCTCCCACCTGCTGGCAGATATGGAAAACCCGCACAGGGCCCGGGCAGGCTCCCCCTCCAGTGTGGAGGCGGATGCCATCACACGCTATATATTAAAGCACTCCGCACAATACCCACCTGCCGCCAGCATCGACCTGCATGAGGACAACCTCATCGATGAGGGCTATGTCTATTCCCAGGGCAAACTGGGTAGCGCTGACCCGCTCGCACTGGCCGCGGTGCGCACCCTGCAGGACAACGGCATCCCGCTGAAGATGAGCGGCGAGACCCGTTTCGGAGAGCTTATCAACAACGGCATCATAGGGCCGGTCATCGACGGCTCGATTGATGAGCTGATGGCTGCCGATTCAGTTATCGTCGACGGCCGTGTAGAGGCGGGACCCGCAGCGAGCACGGTGCTGGTATTTGAAACCCCGGCAGGTCAGCTCGGCCTGCAGAATCGGATCAGTGCCCACGCCGCCCTGCTCAGAAGTATCAGTTCGTGTAAGCCCCAGGTAAGCGAGCACGGAACCCAGCGAGGCACCGCGTTATCACCACCCTGACTACTTGCCTGTACTGCCGGATGGACAAAAGGATACACCATGCGCATATTTGCCTCTGACCGCGACGACTCCCAGGCCCTGGCCGATGAAATGATCGCTGGGCAATTGACCAGGGAAGGGTTCGCGCTGGACAACTACTTCTACCACTCCGAGGTGATCTACCGGCGCGAACTTGCCAAGATCATCTACCAGAGCTGGCTCTATGCGGGGCATGTCAGCCAGATCCCTGATAAAGGTGACTACTTCCTGTTCCAGGTTGCCAATGACTCCATCATCGTGTGCCGAGACGAGAACAACCAGGTGCACACCCTGGTCAACAGCTGCCGCCATCGCGGCGCGCGTGTGTGCGAAGAACCGCAGGGCAACCGAAAGACTTTTGTCTGCCCCTACCACGGCTGGGTATACAATGTCGACGGCTCGCTCAGGCACGCACGCGATATGCATGTGGATACCAATTTTTTATGTGAGCACTATCCTCTGAAGCACGTACATATGCATATTTCGCACGGGATGATCTTCGTTAACCTGTCCGACACACCCAATGATTTTGCCAGTGCGCTGAAAATTATTGAACCGATGATTGCACCCTATCAGTTTGAAACGGCCAAAATTGCTGAATCGCGCACCTACAAGATTAGAGCCAACTGGAAATTTGCCGTTGAAAACTATGTCGAGTGTTATCACTGTGCCAGCTCGCACCGCAGATACGCCAAAATGCATACACTGCGTGAAATGTGGTGCAACGTAAAGGACCAGGTAATGGCCATGCGCCAACGCTCTCCGCTGATAACAGGGCAGTCCGCTGATTTTGTAAAGGAGGACTTTCAGATTTACACCAACGCCCCGGCGTTCGGCTGTGATGTCAGCCACATGCGTTACGGCTTGTATGATGGTTACTTGACAGGAAGTGAAGATGGCCAGGCTGTCGCGCCCCTGCTTGGAACCATGAAAGCTTACGATGGGGGTGCGGCTGACTTCCAAATGGGTCCACTGTGCTTTATGTTGACCTATCCCGATCACAGTGTGCTTTACAGTTTTATTCCCCGCTCACAGCATGAAACGGATTTACATGTAGTGTGGTTTGTACGCGGTGATGCGCTGGAAGGCAGGGACTACGATCGCGAGAAACTGACATGGCTGTGGCATAACACCACTCTGGAAGACGAATACATCATTTCGCGCAATGCAGAAGGTGCGCTTTCCAGCGGCTATACACCTGGCCCATTACACCCGGCATTCGAGGTGGTTCAAGCCGCCTTTATCAGCTGGGTACTGCATGCGATCGATCGGCGCCCGGACAAGCCAGCGCAGGTTTTGCGCGCCATCCGGCAATCATGAGCGATTCATTCAAGAGCGTTGCGGCAATGCTGGCCGATTTGCGGCCGGTCGACCCGGTTTATTGCGTTTATCCGCATGTGTACCATGCTGCCGCGCAGGAGTTCCTGGCGGGCTTTCCGGGTCGGGTACTATATGCGATCAAGGCGAACAACGAGCCTAAAGTCCTGCGGGCATTGTTCGATGGGGGGATTCAGCACGTCGATTGCGCATCGCTGCAGGAGATACGCGAGGTATATGCGCTCTGCCCGGATGCGCAGTGCTACTTCATGAATCCGGTACGCTTGCGCGGCGCGGCGCGGACCGCACAGCAGGAGTTCGGCGTGCGGCATTTCGTTGTCGACCATGCCGAGGGCCTCAGGCTGCTGCTCGCCGAGATCAATCCCAGCAAGGCGCTGATTTTTGTTCGCCTGGCGGTGCATCACCAGTCGGCAATGGTCGACCTTTCAAGCAAATTCGGCGCCACGGCCGAGGACACCCTTGCCCTGTTGCAGGCGGTCGCCGATGCGGGTGCCGAAGCCGCCTTGGCCTTCAACGTGGGCTCCCACGTCATGAGTCCCGACGCCTATGTACATGCCATCAATACGGCCATCGGTGTGCTTGAGCGCCTGCCGTTCAAGCTGCGGCTAATCGATATCGGCGGCGGTTACGCCAAACCGTACCCGGGCTTTGCGGCCCCGCCCTTGTCCGACTATTTCGCCGCTATTATCAAGGCCGCACGGTTTTCCCTTCGCGACAATGGCGAACTCCTGGCGGAACCCGGCAGGGCATTGGCCGCGCCCGGACTATCCGCTGTGGTCGAGGTGTTGCTGCGCAAGGGCGACAAGCTGTACATCAATGACGGGATGTACGGCGTTTTCTGGGAGCTGCGCTACGATGCCCATGACCGCTACCCGGCCAGGACCTGGCGCGGCGCAGAACCGCTGAGGGGAGAAACTCGCGCTTTCCGACTCCTTGGACCGACCTGCGACTCAGACGACAAGTTGCCGGGGTTGGTCGAGTTGCCTGCCGATATCGCCGTCGGCGATTACATCGAATTCGGCTCTATTGGCGCCTACAGTCTGGGCGGCCGTTCCGATTTCAACGGCTTCTACAGCAACCTTGTCGTCAATATCACTGATCCGGAATCGCTCCCTCCGGGATGAGTCCTCGGGCTTTCAGTTCGACGAAAGGTCCCGCAGCAGGCTGAGGTAAAACGTGATCCCCGGCCCGATGTTGAGCAGGGGTATACGTTCATTGAGGCCATGCGAAAAGTCGTCGGAATCCTTTATCATCGTCGGGCTCGCGCCATAACTCGGCACACCCAGCGCGCGGTACCACATCGAGTCGGAAGCAGCGACCGACTGGTGTGGGACGATCGGCACATCACCCCAGGCCGCCTTGACAGCCTTGCCGGCTGCCTGCAGGAAGTCTTCGCGTAGGGGTGAGGCGGCGGCTTCGATCGAGTCGTCCCCGGTGACATCGACAATGGTAACCTGCGGATCGCCAATCACCTGCGCCAGTTCCTTGCGGATTTCCTCGCGCGAATGCCCCGGAAAGATGCGGCAGTTGACATTGGCTGTGGCCCGCTGGGGCAGTGCATTTTCGGCATGGCCGCCATTGACCATGGTGACCGCGCAGGTTGTACCGATCTGCCCGACATAGGACGGGTTGGCGCGCAGCGCCGCGAGCGCGGCCTCGTTCTCAGGGTCGGCGAGAAAGGCCTTCAACGCGGCAGCCAGCACCACGTCCGGTTCGAACGTCAACTCGGCAGCGAGGGAGCCACGGGTGATCGGGTTGGTTTCGGGCGTGAAATGATAGGCGCCGATTTTTGCGAGCGCCCGCGAGAGCTGGACAATCGCATTGTCGGGCCTGGGTT
This sequence comes from Halioglobus sp., assembly GCA_041307045.1. Lineage (GTDB taxonomy): Bacteria > Pseudomonadota > Gammaproteobacteria > Pseudomonadales > Halieaceae > JARRPM01. The sequence continues at coordinate 2,129 of JBFZEF010000356.1, read as the reverse complement.
GCGAGCTGTGACCTCCGGGGTTGCTCACCCCAAGCTGGTAGTCCACATAGGTCTTCTCCGCGCCCTGCCACCTCCACAGAATCGGCCTGCCGGTCTCCTCGGACAGCCGGCCGGAAGCCCCGTCGACATTGAGCACGATGTCCGCGTGCTTCAGTCGTTGGGCGATCACCCGGGACGTCGCCATGGTGGTTTCCTCATCGCCCGAATAGGCGACCACGATGCTTCGCCTGGGGATGAACCCCTGGCGCCGCAGTTCGATCATGGCACTGAGCGCCAGCGCCGCGTCGAACTTGGTATCGCTCGCCCCGCGGCCAAAGAGGTAACCGTTCTCAACCACCGGAGTAAAGGGATCGCGCTGCCAATCCTCCGGCCTGGCCTCGACGACATCCATATGAGCAGATATCACGACAGGGCCGAGCGACAGGTCGCTGCCGGGCCAGGTAGCGATCAGATAGGCCGTGTCCTCGAAGGGCACGATCTCGACATCTTCCTGCGACCAGCCTCCCGCCACCAGCGCATCGCGAAACAGTTCGGCTACCTTGATGGTCTCATTGCCCTCACCGCGCACCGAGCGCAGCGCGATCGCCTGTTTCGATAGGTCGAGAGTCTGCCTCGCGGCCTCCGGGTAGTCAGCAGCGGCAGCTGTTGCGGCGAGCAGCAGCGCAGGGACGAGCACACAGCCCAGGGGAAAGACAGCACGGTTATTCATCGCAACATGTCCTTTTCATTGAAGCCCCGACCATCCTCCCGATGGAACGCCGGGTCCGGCACGGGGTACTCGTCTGAGAAAACCGCGCTATATGAATGCTCCGTTACGGGAATATCGCGCATATACAGCTCGCCCTCCGACCTGTCCAGTTGCCTTGCATAGCTGTGCCCGGAATAAACGGCGTGCACCAGGGCACCCGCTGCCATGGCATCGCCGATTCGCTGCACCGATTTTATACCTGCCGCTGCAAACTCGTCACGGCGCGACATCAGCTGCTGGTAGAGCTCGTCGTTCGGCAGGCGCAGGCCCACGATCACTACGGATTTTACCGCCAGCAGGCTGGCTCTTCCGGTAAAAATATTGGTCAGGCGCGCCCGTTCGCCGTCGAAATCGGTCAGGAGTGCCTGGGTGTGAACCTCGACATCGCGTTTCTCCAGGGCCTGATGCACATAGGGTAACTCATTGGTCATAATCGTCCAGGCTGAGGCATGACCCGCAGGCGTGGCATATGACACCTTTAGACCCTGCTGAGCCAGGGACTCTGCCACCACTCCGCCGAGATAGTAATTGTCAAAGTCGTAGACCAGTACCGGGCCTTGCGGCACCACGCCAGCAGCGAGATCGTCCGGTGTATACACATCGGGCCGATTCAATTCACCGCTGGGTATTTCCTGCGAGGTATAGAGTGACTTTGTCCAGGCTGCGCCGGTGGCAATGGCGACCTGTTGATGTCCCAGTCCCAGAATGTCGTCAACGCCCAGTTCACTGTCGAGATAGAGTTGAACATTGGCCATTTGCTCCAGGGCGTAGAGCCGGTAGTCAGTGACTCGGCCCCAGGTCTTGAGCCCGGGCAGTTGCGCCTCGTAGATCAATCGCCCGCCCATTTCCCTGCGCTTTTCCGCTACGGTCACCTGGTAACCACGTTTGGCGGCGACCAGGGCGGCCTCCAGCCCGGCGGGGCCGCCGCCCACGATCAGGATGCGATCATCACTGCCGGGCCCGGCAAATTTCTCCGGATGCCAGTCTTTTCGCCATTCCTCGCCTGCCGTTGCATTCTGGGTACAACGCACGGGTACCCCATCATGCCAGCTGGAAATGCAAATGTTACAGCCTATGCATTCGCGGATTTCATCCTCGCGCCCTTCGTTGATCTTTTTGGGCAGGAACGGGTCGGCGATCGATGGCCTTGCACCGCCGATCAAATCCAGCACGCCGCGTTTGATTTGCGACACCATGGTGTCTGGGGAGGTAAATCGACCGACGCCTACCACGGGTTTGCGGGTGACCTTTTTTACAAATTCGATGACCGGTTCATGGGCGCCCTCTTCGCGGAACCGGGATGCGCCGCAGTCAGTCGGGCTTGAATCCATTTTCACGTCCCACAAATCCGGCAGGTCCGCCAGCAAACTGACTACTTCAT